>NZ_JQKS01000018.1:0-119071 GCF_000746145.1 Methylobacter sp. BBA5.1 | reverse complement strand
TGAGCACTATTTTAACCGAGTACACAAGATTGCGGAGGCAAGTTAACGATTAGTGATGACAACAACAGGTCAGACCGGTGCTTTCCAAACCCGCTCAGCACATAGGTTCTTAAGAAACCGTTAGGATGGTTGAGGTGAAAGCGCGCGGATAGATTCATCAGGAGTCCTGAGGTAAGAAAACCTCTGTTAAGAGACCGAATATATGGCGGCAATCTTGATCTCTGTTAGTGACATTACAAAATTGAAAACTTGGCTTGCAATAATCGAGGAGTCCATATATGTGCCGACGACAGGAGGCGCATCGTTTACGAGCGATGCACTTCGCTGTGCCGCCTGCTTTTAGTCAGCACATCCTATGCAAGATTCCAGTTTCAGGAAGTCATTTTTGGCCAAATCCTAAGCCGGCGTTAAACACGCCACGTTTCTGACGCATCGTCTCTCTTTGGTTGAGTCGTTTTATCAATCTATCGCCTGTCCACTTGATTGGACCAGCCTCCAACAGATCATTAGTAAGACTGCTTAGGTGTTTGTACCAACTTTTATGTTGGGGTAAAACTGGAGACAATAACCTCTCAAGCACACAAAATGCGGGGCGATTAAGGCGGGCAGCTAGAGTGCCGGGCGCTAAAGATGAAGGGGACGAAAGATTCCTGAAATTTCAAATGCTGTCACTTGATTCGACAAGAATGAAGAATGCAAGCGATGCATTAACAGGGTAAACGGATATCTCAGGCGCTTGAAACGCCAAAAACACCTTGAGATAGAACGTCGACCTAACTGTGGGTCTTTTTGAATGGTTCCCCCTTTAAAAGTCCAATGAAAAACAGGACGGCGGTGTAAGTGAAGTTGGCGTGCCCCGCTTATCAGATCGTTAAAACCGAGTTTGGCTCAACCATGCATCGTTCGAATGCAGATATTTGGAGACATTTATGGCGCTTAGGAGCGATATCCGTAAGTTGGTTAATCGGGTAAGTCTTCCTGTTTTTCGGCTCAGAAATTCAAATAAAGAAAAATTTGAGTGCCCGGTCTGTAAATATTATGGCCCGTTTATGGATGTCAAGCCTGCGACAGGCATTAGAAAGCATGCGAAATGCCCTAATTGCGATGCCCTGGAGCGGCACAGACTGCAATACCTGGTACTAAACAGGCTTTTGCCCGACTTGCATGCAGAAGAGCTAAAGATGCTGCATTTTGCTCCGGAGGCTTTCTTCAGGCACTTTTTTGCTGAACGCTTCGGGCAATATCATACGGCGGATCTGGACATGGAAGATGTGGATTTCAACGTTGATCTGCAAGCGCTCCCGTTTGAGGATGCAGCCTATGATTTCGTCTTTGCCTCGCATGTCCTGGAACATATCCCGAATGACAAGAAGGCCATCTCGGAAATACGGAGAATTCTGAAACCGAACGGTATAGCCATTCTGCCCCTGCCGTTAGTTGCAGAAACAACGGTTGAGTATCCTGAGGCCAATCCAAAAGAGTTCTACCATGTACGCGCGCCCGGATACGACTACTTCGACCGATTCGAGCCTTATTTCTCCAGGGTGGAGAAAGTTAATTCCTATTCACTACCGGCTATACACCAATTATTTATTTATGAGGATAGAAGCCAATGGCCAACGGAGGAATGTCCTTTGCGGCCTTCGATGCAGGGCGAAAAACATCCGGATATAGTGCCTGTCTGCTATGTTTGACCCGCCAGGTTTCCACCGAATCTCGCATCTTGCGTGGAGGGGTACTGGTACCCGGCTTTATGCGCAAGGCCCTTTGGCGGGGCGATTGCGCTCATGAACTCTCGTTACGCTGAGCCAGTGCATCTGGCGGCAAATACAAGCTTCCTTCTCATGAAAACTATTGCAGAAGCAGACGCAGGCAACGCATGAAGAGTCAGTCAATCGATACCATTCATTCAGCCCTTCACCGTTTCATGGACTGGCTCGATGATTACGGGGAAATCTCGCATGATCATCAGAGTTTCTTCGCAGGCCCCGTCGGCGGCGGAGCGAAAGCGCTGTACTACCGCAAACCGGCGCTAGGGACCCTGGCTGTGGCGCCGATTATTTTTTGTGAGGCCTTTATTCCGTCGGCACGGCGGTTTTTTTGGAAAAAACAGCGCTTTCCCATTGCCGATGCCCACTATGCCATGGGCTTCGCATTGCTGGCGCGGTTGACAGGGCAGCAAGCATACTATGATCGCGCGGTCCATTTTTTACATGTACTCGAACAGACAAGATCTCCGGGATTCAGCCACTTTGGCTGGGGATACCCTTTCGATTGGGTCACAAGGACCGGCGTGATGGCGACCGGCACGCCGCTGATCACAACGACCCCGTATGTGTACGAAGCCTTCTCTTACGTGCATGAGATAGATGGCGAGGACCGGTGGCTGGAGGCCATGTATTCCGCGGCGGAGCATGCGGCCAACGACATAACGGACAGGGAAATCTCCGTGGACGTTGCCACGGCGGGTTATAACCCGTTCGATTCGGAAGGCGGGGTAATCAACGCCAGCGCTTACCGGGCTTTTTTGCTCATCAGCGCGGCGCTGCAATTCGGGCGCGATGACTATCGGCGCATTGCCGAGCGCAATCTTAACTTCGTTCTTGAATCGCAGCAGCCAGACGGGTCCTGGTACTACTCAGTCGACGGGGTCAGGGATTTCGTCGATCACTTCCACACCTGTTTCGTGCTCAAGGCCCTGGTCAAGATTGAACAACTGACGAGCCACGAAGGCTGCCGCAAGGCGATCAAGGCGGGTACGGATTACTACGTGCGCCACCTGTTCGACCAAAACGGATTGCCAAAACCGTTCTCGCGGGCGCCGCGATTGACGGTCTATCGCCAGGAGCTTTATGACTACGCCGAGTGCATAAACCTGGGCGTTCTGCTGAAAGGCCAATCCGCTGAACTCGACGATCGCGTGCAGGCTGCCGTGAATGACTTGCTGGATAATTGGCAAAAGCCCGACGGTTCCTTCCGATCGAGGCGTCTGCTGCTCGGCTGGGACGATGTCCCCATGCACCGCTGGGCGCAATCTCAGCTATTCAGGAGTCTCTGTTTTATGCTTTATTCCTTGAAGGAAGGAGAGCGAACGGCATGATTGATTTTTATAAGGGCCGGGCAGTTTGCCGCATTCCGCCGGCAGGTATGCTGTATTCCGTCTCATGGCATCTGTGGCTTTGCTGATATGTGCGGTATCTGCGGTCAATATAATTTCATCGATCAGCAACCGGTCATGCCGGCCAGGATCAAGGACATGGCCAGAACCCTGACGCCCAGAGGGCCGGACGACGAGGGGTATCTGTTTTCCGGTCCGCTGGGCCTGGGTTTCAGGCGCCTGTCGATTATCGACCTTGAAGGCGGGCATCAGCCCATGTCCGACCAGGATGAATCGGTCTGGGTGGTCTTCAACGGCGAAATCTATAATTTCCCCGAACTGCGCCGTGAATTGCAGGGCTTTGGCCACACCTTTCGCACGCGCTGCGATACGGAAGTGATCATACATGGCTACAAACAGTGGGGTACCGATGTCTTCAATCATCTCAACGGCATGTTCGGCCTTGCCATCTGGGATGACCGGCGCAAGCGGCTGATTCTCTCCCGCGACGCCATGGGCATCAAGCTCGTGTACTACCGCGTCGATGCCGCAACCGTCCTGTTCGGATCGGAGCTTAGAGCCATCCTCGCCGCATTGCCGGAACGGCCTGACGTGGATATGACGGCCCTGAACCTCTTCCTTCGGTATCGTTACACGCCTTCGCCGATGACGCTTTACAAGGGAATCCGCAAGCTTGCGCCGGGCACGATGGCGATCTTCGAGAATCAATCATGGCGCCTGGAGCGCTGGTATCAAACCAAGCCGCGGCATTTTTCGCCGGCGAAATCGGATGCGGAAGCGAAAGAGGAACTGCTCGATATCTACAAGCGGGCGCTAAAGCGGCACCTTATCAGTGACGTGCCCTTGGGCCTCCTGTTGAGCGGCGGTATGGATTCGGGACTGCTGCTGGGCTTGATGAGCCTCTATGGCGATGCCTGGCCTACCTATACCGTCGGCTACGGAAAATCCGCCTATAAAGACGATGAACTGACCGATGCCGCGGAGACGGCGCAGCTCTTTTCCGCCAGGAATATATCGGTAGAGCTTGGCAGGGCGAGTTTCGAACAGTCGCTCTCCAGGATCGTTTCCATCCTCGAGGAGCCTGTCGCCGCATCCTCCATCGTACCCATGTATTTTGTCTGCGAGCGCGCGCGTCAGGATGTCAAGGTTGCGCTCATGGGGCAGGGGCCGGATGAACTGTTCGGCGGCTATAAGCGCCACCTCGGCGTTCATTATGGCGGCTATTGGAGAGGTTTCCCCAGCTGGTTGAGAAGAAGCATGGCCGCGAGCATCACGCATCTGCCACGGAATGAAACCCTCAAGAGGGGCGTTTATTCATTAGGCATTGAAGATCGAATGCAACGGTATCGGCAGGTATTCTCGATCATGCCGGGCAGCACCGTTGACAGCCTGTTCAGAGAGGGCGTGCTTCCCGACAGGGCAGGGGACAGTATCCGCGGATTCTGGAAAGATCTGGAGCCGGAAATGGAGGGTCTCGATGAACTCGGCGGCTTCCAGGTTCTGGAGGTCAGATCATCCCTGCCCGATGAACTGCTCATGTACGCGGACAAACTGTCCATGGCGCACGGCCTTGAAGTGCGCGTGCCTTTTCTCGACCGGGAAATCGTCGAGTACGCCGAGCGGCTGCCTGCCGTTTTCAAAGTCCGGCATGGACAGAGAAAGTGGCTGCACCGCAAGGTCAGCGAAGGTTTTCTGCCGCATGCGATCCTGAACAGGAAGAAGCGGGGCTTTGCTGTGAATGTCGTTGACGAGTGGTTCCATCATTCTCTCAGCCATAATATGGAAGGTCATTTGCTGGACGACAGTTCGCTGATGTTTCAGTTTTTGAGCCCGCAGGCCGTGCGCGGTCTTCTGGACGACCACCGCTCGGGCAGGTCAGACAATCACAAGATGCTTTTCAGCCTGGTGGTTTTCGAGGAATGGCTGCGCGCGAATTAAACGGCGGACTGTCATGTTCGTGGCATAAAAGGCACTGCGGCAAAGCCGACGATACCCTAATGGCTGGAACAGGAGGCAACATTTATGACGATTGAATATGTACTGATTACACCGGCCCACAATGAAGCCGCTTTTATCGAAAAGACAATCCAATCCGTCATTCAGCAGACGGTGCCGCCCAAGCGCTGGGTGATCGTGAGCGACGGTTCCACGGACGCTACGGATGAGATCGTCAAAAAATACCTGGACGGCAGAAAATGGCTGGAACTGGTCAGGCTTCCGGAGCGGAAGGAGCGCAACTTCGCCGCCAAAGTGCAGGCGTTCAATGCCGGCTATGAACGGGTCAAAGACCTGTCATTCGATGTCATCGGCAACATTGATGCGGACATTTCCTTCGACAATGACTTCTTTGCCTATCTCCTGGGGAAGTTTGAGGAGATGCCCAACCTGGGCGTCGCCGGAACCCATTACATCGAAGGCGGTTTTCATTCCTATGCGGACAGCTATATCAATGTTCATCATGTCAACGGGCAGTGTCAGCTTTTCCGCAGGGCCTGTTTCGAGGATATCGGCGGCTACGTGCCGATAAAAGGCGGCGGTATCGATTGGGTGGCGGTAACGACGGCGCGCATGAAGGGGTGGATGACTTACTCCTTCGCGGACCGGGTCTTCCATCACCATCGAAAAATGGGAACAGCCGGCAGCAACGAGCTTATGTCCCGCTTTAATTACGGGAAAAAAGATTATTTTCTCGGCGGCCATCCGCTTTGGGAACTCTTTCGGGGGGCTTTTCAAACGCTTAAGAAACCCTACCTGGTCGGCGGCATGGCGTTGCTGTGCGGCTATTTCTGGTGTTGGCTGACCCGCTTTGAAAGACCGGTTTCCGAGGAACTCATGAAATTCCATCGACAAGAGCAGCTCGGCAGACTCCGGCAGCTTCTCTCGGCGCCCTTGAACCTGCGCGGCAGGTGATCGTTGCGCAGCCAGGGCTGCGTTTTTCACGGTTTAACAGGAGGATTGAATGTCAAAAAACATGGCCGCATCCCTGCCGTCCGCAAGCCGGATTTTCACCAAAGAGACGCTGATAAACGGCAGACCCGCTCAGACTGAGCACATTAAAATCGGCAAGCAGACGTTTTCGATCGAGCGAGGCCTGCTCACTGTCGTCCGTCTCGAGGATGAGTGGTATGAGGATATTGACGAGCCGCAAGCAGTGGCCAGGGCGTTACAGGAAAATCCCGGCTTCAAACCCGATCTTTTCACTTTTTGGCAACGGATGCCGGATGTCGAGCCCAGGTACGCCTATTATCAGGAATCGGAAGATTTGGCCGTGATCCCGATTACGACTTATGACCACTGGTGGAGCCATCAAATCAAGTCGCGAGTGCGCAGTCAGATCAGAAAAGCCGAAAAGGATGGCGTGGTGGTCAGGGAAACAGTGTATGACGACGACTTCGTGTATGGCATGACCGCTATCTTTAACGAAGCGCCAATCCGTCAAGGCCGGAAATTCTGGCATTACGGCAAGGACTTCGAAACGGTCAAGCGCCAGTTTTCCCGCTACCTGTTCCGGGAACACATGATCGGCGCCTATTATCAAGGTGAAATGATCGGGTTCATGATGCTGGGCGATGCCGGCCGGTTCGGCCTTACGGGGCAAATCATCTCCAGCCTCAAGCATCGCGACAAATCCCCCAATAACGCTCTGATTGCCAAAGCTGTGGAAGTATGCGCGGCGCGAAAGCTGGATTATTTGATCTATGTTTTCTGGAGTGATGATTCGCTCGCCGAATTCAAGCGGCGCTGCGGTTTTCAAAAAGTGAGCATGCCTCGCTACTACATTCCGTTGACCTGGAAGGGTGAGTTCGTGTTGAAGTGCGGCGCGCATCGCGGATGGCGGGCGATGTTGCCGCAATCCGTCAAAAAACCGCTCAAGCAGCTCAGAGGAATATGGAACGGATTGCGGCAGAAATGAGCAGGCTGCGCGATTTTGTATCCGGCCGGCTTCGCGAGACCCAACCTTTGGTTTTTTAATTAAACAAGCACGGGGAATACAATGCCTGGAATAGCCGGAATAGTCAGTCGCCGACCCGCCGAGGAGTGTCAGCGCCTTGTGGACGCGATGATCAAAAGCATGAAATATGAGCCGTTTTACGCATCGGGGACCTGCTTCGCGCCGGAAATCGGCGTCTATGGCGGCTGGGTGGCGCATGACGGTTCCTTCGCTGCCCGTCAGTCCGCGCACGGTGATCGCGACGCTGTAACCCTGCTGTTTTCCGGCGAGTGCTTCTTTCCCTCTCCGGACACGCGGGCCGGGGCCGATGTGGATCGGTTGCCGCGCCGGTATGAGGCCGAGGGTGAGCGCTTTGTCGAGCAGCTCAACGGGCTTTTCAGCGGTTTGCTGATAGACCGTCAACGGAAGCGTGCCTTGCTTTTCAATGATCGCTTCGGCATCGAACGGATATACGTTTATGAAGACGGCGACGGCACGGTTTTTTTCGCCAGCGAGGCGAAGGCGCTGCTGCGGGTTGTGCCGGAGCTGCGGGCCTTCGACGATGAAGGGGTGGCACAGTTCCTGACGTTTGGCTGCACCCTCGCCGGACGAACGTTGTTTCGCGATCTGCGCTTTCTGCCCGGCGGTTCCGTTTGGACTTTTGGCAAACATACCGGCAATCGTAAAGAGCAATATTTCCGCCCCGAACAATGGGAGTCGCAAGCGACTTTAACTGAGGAGGCTTTCGAACGGGAGTTTATGGAGACCTTCGCCCGGATACTGCCTCAATACCTGTCCTCCGATTCCCTGACCGGCATATCGCTCACCGGCGGGCTGGATACGCGAATGATCATGGCCGGCATCCACGGGAATGCGTTCAAGCCGACCTGTTACACGTTTTCAGGCTTAACGGAAGACACGCTGGATGTTCGGCTGGCGGCCCGCGTGGCTCAGGTTTGCGGTCTCGAACACCGCGTTCTGCGCATCGGCACGGATTTTTTAACCGACTTCGGGCGCCATGTCGACCGGACGGTGTTCGTGACGGACGGCTGTGCCGGCGCTTTGACGGCTCACGAAATCTACTTCAATGAACAGGGCCGGGCGCTGTCTCCGATTCGCCTGACCGGAAATTTCGGCAGCGAAATTCTCAGAAGCATGTCGACGTTCAAGCCGGCCAGTTTTCCGGCGGCACTGATCGATGCGGACTTTAACCGACTCATTGAGTCATCCGTGCAGCGCGTGTTTGATAAGCAAAAAGCGCATCCGGTCGCCTTTGCGGCTTTTCAGGAAATCCCCTGGAACCTGTTCGGCACGCTTGCCGCCGGCAGGTCTCAAGTGACTTTTCGCACTCCTTATCTTGATAACGAAGTCGTCGCGCTCGCGTTTCGAGCGCCGGCAAGCGCCCGCCTGTCTCCCCGGTCCGCCCTGCGCTTCGTGCATGAGAACAACCCGGCGCTTGGCGGAATCCCCACTGATCGGGGGGTAATATGGGGCGGCCGCGGTCCTTCTTTCATGGCAAGGCGGCTTTTTTCCGAATTTACCTTCAAACTCGATTATCTGCACAAGGAAGGGCTGCCGCATACTCTCTCGCCATTGGACCCGCTCATTGGCGCTCTTTCGAAATTCGGGCTGCTCGGGCTGCATAAGTTTCTGCCTTACAGAAGCTGGTTTAGGCGAGAGTTGGCCGCCTATATCGGTGAGGTATTAAACGCTGCTCAGACGCGGCAGTCGCCTTACTGGAATGCTCAATTCCTGGCATCGATTGCCGCGGACCATAGCGGCGGGCGAAAAAACTACATCAGGGAGATTCATGCCATACTGACGCTGGAAGCGACCGAGCGCCTTCTGATTCGGGGTTCTTCGGAGCCTTCCGGAACAGCCGCTGAAAGGGGCAATTGAAAAAACAGGACGCCTTTGCATTGGGATTATTGAACTTCATATTCATAGATTATGCCGCCATCCTTAGCCACTTTATTGACATTCTCATTCATTTTCGTTCTCTTTCGCCGGGATTTTCACAGGCAGGGCGAAGTCAGTGCGGCACTGTGGCTGCCGGTGTCATGGATGACGATTACGACAACGCGGTTCGTTTCTCAGTGGATCAACCTCGGGTCAGGGCAAAGCGTCAGCATGGCCGAAGGAAGTCCTGTCGATGCGCTCTATTTTTCAATACTGATCATGGCGGGCATGCGCATCCTCGCTCTCCGGCGTGTGGTCGTCGGCGATATCCTGCGAAACAATCCCTGGATGGCGGCATTTTTTATTTATAGTTTTCTTGCCATCGCATGGTCTGATTTTCCGTTTGTCGCCTTCAAGCGCTATATCAAAATCCTCGGCCATCCGGTGATGGCCTTGATCATTCTCTCCGATCCCGATCCTGTTAATGCATTCAGGACGGTTATGAAGCGATGCGCTTATATCATCATGCCACTCTCGGTTCTGCTCATCAAATATTACCCTCAGTACGGCAGAGGCTTTGACGCCTGGGTGGGCGGGGCCACCAACAACGGGGCCATGCTTACCAAGAGCGAACTCGGCTTGGGGTGCATGTTGTTTGGCTTGTTCTTCTTGTGGAACCTGTTAACGGCGCGACGCATTGAGGATTCCCGTATCAGGCGAGAGGAACTCCTTCTCAGCACCGGATTTCTCTGCATAATCGGATGGCTGTTGCACATGGCCCAAAGTTCAACTTCTCTCGTCACCCTCCTGATCGGGGCGGCCACGATCAGTATGATAGGCATGCCGATCATCAACAAGCGATTTATTGGAACCTATGTGGTTGTCGCGGGCCTCGTGGCTGTCTGGGCTGAGTTTACCTTCGATGTATATGATACTGTCGTGAAGTTGCTAGGGAAGAATCCGACGTTGACCGACCGGACCGAGGTTTGGGAGGATTGCCTGGCCCTGGCTAGTCATCCCCTGTTCGGCGAGGGGTTTGAAAGCTTCTGGTTGGGTGAGCGACTCGATATTCTCTGGGCGAAATGGTGGTGGCAGCCAAATCAGGCGCATAACGGCTATATTGAAACGTATCTGAATACGGGAATCATCGGGGTGTTTCTATTGGTCGGACTGCTCATATCGACTTTCCGCAAGATCCGTATCGATCTGTTGAGTGATTTCGACTTTGCCCGCCTGCGGCTCGCCTTTTTGTTTGCCATTATTTTCTATAACTATACCGAAGCCACTTTTAAAGGCGTTTCCATTGTCTGGACGGTTTTCCATATAATCGCCATTGAGTACCCAAGGCCGCTAAAAACGCGTACCGAGCAAGTCGTTCAGCATCAGAGACGATTCCGCTACAGTCAATTCCGCTATAAAAAAACGTCGTGACAAAGAGCAGTAGGCTATTTGCTTTGTCTGGCAAGCGGGGATGTTAGCCTCTTGTGCCGGGTTTCCGCAAAGCGCCAACCCAGCCTACCCGCTGTCTCTGATGGGTGCCTATTGGCTGGATGACATTAAATCGGTTAGGGAATAATTCGAAGATTCGGTGGCGGAGCCATCGGCATTGCCCCGGCAGAACTGTATTCATAAGCCCCTATATCCCAGGCCGTCCCTTGCGGGCGTGGAATGCTATTGATGCTGTCAGCGAAGGCGCCGGCAAGGGCTGTTCCTCCGTCTATCGCGCTGCTTCCGGCATTCAATGACAAGCCATCGGTGTTGGGGCGAAGATCTGTCCCGTAATCGCCGATGAAGCCGGTGGGTTTTTTGCTCGTATCCTTAAAGCCGGGGTCGGCGCTGACCAGTAAGTTGTTCGACCGGCTCTGTATGGCGCTCGCATTCCGTAGCGGGTTGCCTGTATATTGCACAATGTTATTCCTGAACTCGAAGGTGTTCACTGTTGACGAATGTCTGCCCAGTTCGATGAAGGTATTGACGAACGTGTTGTTGTAGACGAGGAGGTCGAGGGTTCCGGCATTTCCGCTTAAATTGAAGGCGCCGCTGGTGTTGTTGTCGTATAGGATATTGCCATGAAATTTCAGCTGCTTGGCGCCATTTTTATAGAGCCGGACAATGCCGTTATTGGACGGGGTCGTAAGAATATTGTTTTTGACGGTAACATTATCAGCACCACGCTGTTTGCCGTTATTTTCAGGTCCGCTGACAAATATGGCCGACGAGTTCACATTGTGGACATAGTTGTTCTCTATCGTCGAGTTATAGACCCAGCCCTTGATGACGAATCCATGGCCTCCATTTCCCGCGGCATAATCCCGGTCTAGTCCGGTGTTATATACGTTACATCCCCGGACGGTAATGTTTCCTATTCTTGAATTCGGATCGTCGTTAGGATACAGGACGATGGCGTCTCTACCGATATCATGAACCGAGCAATTGATGATTTCGACATTCTCGAGAATGCCGCCGCTGCCGCCGAAATTACTCATCGCGATGCCATATTTATATTCTCCTTTCGACTGCTCAGTGAAAACATGATGGACTTCGACGTTTTCAACCTTCTTTGTCGCTCCGTTCATCAAGCGCCAAAAACCATGATTGATGTCGATACCGTTCGCGGACATATTATTCACGTCCACTTCAAATCCCTTGAAGAGGGTTTGATTAGTGGGATGATCTGTAAATCTGATAACGCCATTATCGTTGAAATCTTGGCCCGCCGTTATTTTTGCCCTGTATCCGGTCGTCCCGGAATCGGCTTCCCATTGGTCGCCGATATAACTGACGCCGCCTGCCAGAAAAAGTCCCTGGGGACTGCCGGCAACCGTCCAGTTGTCGTCCCTGTCAAAGTAGACAGTATCGCCCGCTTTTAACTGGCCTGACCCGGTGTATGCCGCCATTCCCGGAGAATGCTTCCAGGGACTGCTTGGGCTGGTGCCGCTATTGCCGTCGTTTCCGCCTGTCTGATCAATATAGTAAACAGCGGCATTGGCGGCTGGATCATAGGTTAACAGTATGAATGCCAATAAGGTTTTGGATGCGGTCATTTTGTCGATCCCTCCAATTCAGGGCGTAACGCGCTGAATCGGCTAAGCCCGGCAGGTACAGAAAATCCGGGCCAGGGAAGCCGCCGGCTTTCCTGGCTCCTAAAGGCTGGAATTTATAAGGATCTGGCTAGAGCGGCTTCCTGAAATGAGAGCCTTGCATAGGTTGTGCCGGCCAGGAGCAGTCGCTCCAGGCGGCACAGCCTATGTTTAAACAGGAACTGATTGACGGCCAAATCCTAAACGCTTATTGGATGCGCAGATTGGACGGAGGTTGCATTTCGTTCGTCGGTCCTGTTGTCGGACCTGTTGTCGAGCCCGTTGTCTGGGTCAACGGATGAGGGTAGGTGTAAGGAGTGTAGCCGGGCTTGCTCGAGCCATTGACGGCATCGCGTCCCCACTTGAAATAGGTCTCCCAGTTGTGTCCGCAAGGGTTTCCCCATCTCCATCCGTCCTGAATTGCTACCGTTCCCGTATTACCCCATATATAAATAGGGTCGGTAAAATACTTGGTTCCATCATAATTCTGGCCAAGCTGCCGTGGAACCGGATATTTTACATTCTCGCAACTGCCTTGCGGCCTGGCATCTTCCGCTCCGCGAATAGAGAAGTGAAGCTCTGCTTTATTGCCCCAGTAAGACCCGGCAAGATTTGCTATCTGATTATTAAAAATAACGCCGGTCCCGCCGCGAATCCAGACAGCCCAGTTCTGATTGGCGATCTGGCTGGTGCCGCCGTCATGTTTCCAGGTATTGTTATAAACCTCGAAATGCCTGACGCCTTGAGAAGATGTTGCCAACCCGTGGCTGTTAAACGATGAATACGTCAGGGTGTTGTATCTATAAACGCAGCGAGTGGAATCATCGCAATCAATGCCTTGGTTTGCGCCGCCATAAAAAGTATTGTTTTCGATATAGTGATTCCGCTTTCCTGTCGTATCCTTACTCCCCATGGTATCGGCCGTGCCCCACGAATTTCCGGAATCCTGGGAGTCTTTGGGCTGAATAAAAGAATCATCCTGCTCGCCGGTAAATGAGTTTCCGGCGATAATGACCCCGCCGGCCACATTCAGGCTGAACAAACCGGAGTTGCTTATCGTAAAGGCATTGTCCTGGATGACCACGGGTTCAGTATTTTGCCATGAACCGCCGATCGTCCAGCCCTTGCTCCCATTGCCGCCGCCGCTTTTTGAAAAGCTGAATCCGGAAACACGGATAGTCCCCGCGGCCTGTTTGGTAATTGTATTGTTGCCGGTCAATGTGATTTTTGTCTGGCCAACGCCAGCCCCTTTAAGATGGATTGCCTTGCTGATCGACAAACCGGACCATGAGCACGAACCGGCGGGTACTTGCACCGTGTCGCCGGCAGTCGCCGATGAAATTGCACTGGATACATGGGTTTGCGAGCAACTTTCGGCACTGACAGTTGCCGCCCATGATTGATTGGTTATGCCTGCCATACCTATTGCTAATACGGTAAGGCAGCGGATTCGAAAGATTGACATATTCACAGAATTTTTCCTGGCTCTTTGTTGCACGAGCTCGTTTGTTTATTACTTACAACGGTTGATCATGAAACGGCAATAATGCGCTATTCATGATCACGTCGGTAGTTGATTGAAAGTTAGGGAGTTGATAATGCAGGATCATCGCGCTTTCCTTGGTGTGCGTGTCAATGACGCTGAGACAGAGAATGCTGACTAAACATTAAACCAGCATGCATCCGCCTTGGGGCGGCAGACGGAACGGACATCGCACCGGGCGATGCACGTTCCATCATTATGCCACTTAAGCCGTCAGTGATTCAGTCAATAGCCATTCCCATAGACCGACATCGACGCATTGGCTTTATAGCCATCGCCCGAACCAGTCCATGTGCCGGGCAAGTCTCTCAGACTGCGGCCGGAACTCTGCTCTATCACGCCTGTTCCTGAACCCACTTGGTTCAGAAATCCGATTTCTCCATTCAGTCCCAGTATCGCAATCCAATAAGGCTGGTTCGCGGTAACAGAGGCGCTGGCAATGGATACTGAGTTCCATGCATCAGGTTTAAGCGTTTTCAATGTACCTCTGCCGATAAGCTTTCCGGGGTGGCCGTTATTATCGGAATAAATACCGGCAGCCAACTGTGTCGCGGTTGTGCTGGCATCCAGATAGACCTGCACATCCGTTACCATGCCGGCCTTTTCAGGTACCGTTTGGTAAGCTTGTGCAACGCCTTGCGGTCTGTTTTCGACCCAAGGTTCTTCATTCCGGTCGCCCATGACAAACTGAGGCGGATTGGAAACGCTGATTGCGGTTGTTTTGTTGCTATTGATTTCCGTTGCGGTCAAGGCGCGATTGTAAATCCGCATCTCATCAATATAGCCTTTGAAGTACTCGCCCCAGATGCTGTTTCCACCAATGCGTAACACGCCGCCGGATTGGCGAATCAGGCCTTTTTGTTCCTGCTGGGCCACTTCGGCGCCGTTCACATAAAGCCGTTGATATTGGCCGTCGTAGGTCGCCACAAGATGCGTCCACTGATTCGCCGGCAACTGGTTGGGGCCGGAGATAATACGGTAATCTCCATTATTGATATAAGAAACAGGTAGATTGGCATCTTCATTGGCATAGAGGCTGTAATCATCGCTACCGCCAGCTATTTCTTTAAAGAATACCGTTTTTCCGCCAATTGTCAGCGACTGCGGGTATACCCATGCTTCGAGGGTCATGCCGGTTGAAAGTGCCAGCGATGCGCTGTTTTTGACAGTGACCCAATCGTTTACGCCATCAAACTTCAGGGCTTTCCCATACCGGCCGCTGAAGATTCTGACGGCCTCCTTGATAGTGCCGTGGTTGCCATTGCCCGAGGCATCGACAACAGTTTTGCCATTGGTTTCCTCAAATCCATAGGCTGCCACCAAGCCATCATTGCCGGAATCTGTACCGGCATTTTCGCCAGTAGACCCGCCGGGGCTTTCGGTAGTGCCGCCCGTTCCAACGCCAGTTCCTCCGTCGGTTCTTCCATCTGTTCCTCCGCCGGTTCCGTCTTCATTTTCATTGTCGGTTCCGCCGGTCGTTGTGGTGACCGGCACCGTCATACTGACTTCATTGGAATAGCCGCTTTCGGTGGATCGGGCCGAATCGTAGGCCTTCACTCCGAAAAAATATTGAGTACCCTCTTGCAGTCCCGATACCGTGAGGGTGTTTTTGTTACCGACATCGATGCTTGAGTCGTAATGGCCGCTGCTTTGACCGTAAGACACTATATAACCGCCGACATTGGGTGAAGTGCTGGCGTCCCAGGCGAGGTTTGTGCTTCCTGCGAATGAATGACCACTGAATGAAAACAGGGCAAGCCCGATCGACCCAAAGCGCATGCAC
Organism: Methylobacter sp. BBA5.1; assembly: GCF_000746145.1. NCBI lineage: Bacteria > Pseudomonadati > Pseudomonadota > Gammaproteobacteria > Methylococcales > Methylococcaceae > Methylobacter > Methylobacter sp. BBA5.1. The sequence goes on along the minus strand of NZ_JQKS01000018.1, from coordinate 103,717 downwards.
AATCCGCTCAAGGAAGTATGTGTAAAATAGTTGTTCATAATAATTTTTATGGCCCTCTTATATTGTAGGAATTGGGCTTAAGAGTAGTAGATGACTTTGCAAAAGGTTGTGATGAAGTTCATCAAACAGAAGGTGGGCTAGTATTGTTTTGCGCTTGGAGATTGAGGTGGAAAATTGAAATAGCACAATTTCCAGTGAGCTATTCAAAAGCGCCTGTCAATTTAATGAGCATCAGACACATCATAAGTATTCGTGCTAATAGGCATTTGCATTAAACAGCAAGATAATTGGGCAAAATTCTTTTCTTCTTATGGCGCAATACATTAGCTAGCTGGGATTGATCAAAAGTTTACGCACTCAATCTCAACTGACCACGAACTCCAGTGAATCCAGCATGTAAAAACCGTTTGTTAAAAGCACTGAATAAATTAAAAAGACCTTGAAGTACGTATTCCCCCGTAAAACTAAAGCACAGCCATGGTAAGGCGCATTAATTAAAAACGTCTTAACTACGTAAAATTACTTAGATTGAGTAAGGATTAATCAAGCGATTATGATTGGACTTAAGCAGTGGATCCTAAACAGGCGTTCTGGCAGTCAATTCCCTTGGTACGGGCCATGGAATGCAATTCCAATCAGAACTGCTGGAATGAAAAAATTGACCTTCAGGTCATCTGCGGGAAACAGCGGCTAAGCCGCGCGATTAGTGTTTTTGGGATAGTGAAAATAAATGCAGGCAGTGTGTGAACGATAATCAGAAGAATTTATCTAAAAAACACAGGATAAGATAGGCGAAAGCTAACCACCATGGCGTTAAATTGCGTTTAGTGGTTAGGCTTTTATCTGTAAACGAAGAGGATGCGTAAGGAGGACCAATGAATATTCAGCAACTGATATTGGCGAGTGTAATAATTATGTTCCTGGCCACAACAGGCAACGTTTGGGCCGAAGATAGCGAAAACAGCCCAAATACGTCGGTTTCATCCTCTCAATCAACGTCAGGTCAGATATCTCAAACAATACCTATACAGTCATGGTTAGATCAGCTAGACGCCTGGAGGGAGCAGTTGAATGCGTGGAGGGAGCAGTTGGCTGTTTGGCGTTATCAATTATCGCAAATTGATCCTGACCGGACAGGTGTGGGTTCCGGACCTGTACCGGGTGGAGTTCGTGATGTCGTTCCCGAAATTGATGCCGCATCTGGAACCAGTGCGATAGTTCTGCTGGTGGGCGCTTTACTGCTGGCAGGCGAAAGGTCCCGGTCTCGACGCTCTTAGCATTCCCTGGCGTTGACCATTAAAACCGGAGCAGAACACTGTTTTCTGATTCGGTTTTTTTTGTTGAGCGGATAATGCTTGAATATGTGGTGTAATTTCGCCGGTCCGCCGCTTCAAATCCGGTCCGTCGCCGCAAAGCAGTTAGCGGTTCGCTGGTTATTGCTGTTAGCACTCATGGCATTTGAGCTCGTGGCGATAACAGCCCGCTATGAGGCACCGCGTTTCCTGGCAGAGGATGCCGACTGGTCAGCGAAGCTGTTTCATTCTTCGAAGGGGATTTGGCATGCGGGCCTTTGGGTTGCCTGCGCTTGTCTCCTGATGCTCAGTCCGCGGCTTAAGGCTATTCTTGTCAAGGCACGTGAACAGTCAAAAGAATACCACTGGTTGGTTTGGTTGGCGGTTCACGTACTCGCTTTCGCCGTATTCGCGTTTGCCACGGAGCTCATATTTGAAGACCCCCTCAATCCCTCGCGTCTTTCGGGGCCCTGGTTTATCAGCTGGATTGTGCTGGCCGGCACAAAATTGTTGTCATGGCTGCTGGCTTTAGCCCCAGGATATTTCTGGTTGCGATTGATTCGCCAGGAATATGCGGCATTATTCATGGGCTGCTTGTTAGGATTAGGCGCCTGGATACTCGTAGCGACCCTTAGCCGTTACGACACCTCTCTGTTGGGTCAGGAAAATTTTTGGAATTTCCTGGCCGTGCCTACTTTGCAGCTCGTCTATTCCATGCTTGGCTGGGTATATTCCGACCTTGTCTACCAGCCAGAAGAATTCCTGTTAGGCACGGCTGTTTTCCAGGTTGAAATCACGCATTTTTGTTCGGGTATCGAAGGTATTTCCCTGATCACTATATTTCTTGCCGTTTATCTTTGGCTGTTTCGTAAAGAATTACGTTTTCCGCATTCCTTCTGGCTTTTTCCGCTCGGTATAACCGTGATTTGGTTAGCCAACGCCGTGCGCATCGCCCTTTTGATCGCGATCGGCACGTCCATGTCGCCCGAAATAGCCTTGCAAGGCTTTCATGCGCAAGCCGGCTGGATAGCGTTTACCGTAATTGCGCTAAGCGTAATTGCCCTGTCGAATAAGATGCGGTTTTTTGCCGTTGCCGGGCCAGACTTGCCGGTTGCTACAACCGGTAAATCTCTCGCCGCCGCCTTGCTCGTGCCCTTATTGGTTATGATGGCAGCCACGATGATGACCTCGGCTTCCTCCAGCGGCTTTGACGTCCTCTATCCCATGCGTATTGTGGCTGTCGCTGCCGTGCTTTGGTATTTCCGCAAGGCGTATAATGGCCTGGGTTGGCGATGGACCTGGCAGGCTCCGGCCATCGGGGGCGCGGTGTTCATGATCTGGATGCTGCTGGAGCCAAATGTCGACAGCAGCAAGACGGCGTTATCACAAGGTTTGGCGGCACTTGCCGATGAGATGGCGGCGGTCTGGCTGCTGTTCCGTGTATTCGGGTCGGTCATCATCGTGCCTCTGGCCGAGGAACTGGCCTTCCGCGGTTACTTGATCCGCAAGTTGATTGCGAAAGATTTCGAAAATGTACCACTCGGGCGGTTCTCATGGTTTTCGTTCATACTTTCATCTATATTGTTCGGGCTATTGCATGAACGCTGGATTGCGGGGACTTTAGCGGGAATGGGGTATGCCCTGGCTCTTTACCGCCAAGGGCGGCTGGCCGATGCCGTCATTGCGCATATGACGACTAACGCATTGATTGCTATTTGGGTTTTGGCGCAGGCGCGATGGTCTTTATGGTCATGACCAAGGATGCAAGGTGATAGTTAGTTAATAAGTATAAGTCCTGTTTTACGGCCTTCTTTCAATAAGAATAAATCTATGATAAGAATAAGGCCGTGATTAAAAATCATGTTGAGAAATTTGCTCCGTTCCACAACCAAAGCCAGCGATGCCGCCCCTCGATAGCGTTCTTTAGGATGCGGGCTTGAAGCATCGATTTTTTTTCATCTTGAATCAGTAGAAATCGACATCTTTCATATTCAGCTTGTTGGTGAATATATTAATGAATTAACGCGACGGTTCCGGATAACTAGCGAATGAATACATTCATCTTGAAGAGATTGACACTCCCGTATTTTAAAGGCCGTCATTTAGTGCTGTTCCTCGGCTGCTTACTTTGGTTGTCAGCTCAGCCTTTTGCCCTGGCAAACGCGATTTACCACCTCAATCCAGGCGATAAACTGGAAATTACCGTTTGGGAAGAGGATAAGCTAAAACAGGATGTTGTGGTGCTGCCGGATGGCACCATCTCTTTTCCCCTGATCGGACACGTGGCCGCCGCCGGCAAAACGACCGAGGATCTGGCCAGCTTGCTGCGAAAGCGTCTTAGTCAGTATATTCCTGACTCTGAAGTAAACGTCAGGCTGCTTGCCGCGGACGGCAATATGATTTATGTCACTGGCGAGGTTGCCCATCCGGGGGCGTTTGTGATGGCAAGACCTACGGATGTGATGCAAGCTTTGGGCATGGCCGGCGGTTTAACGGAGTTCGCTGAAAAAAACAGCATACTGGTCCTGAGGCGTGAAGCAGACGGTCGGCTCAAATCCTTGCCTTTCAAGTACGGTGAAGTTGAGGATGGTGAGAATATAGAATCGAATATATTGTTGCAAAGCGGCGACACTATCGTTGTGCCTTGAGTTTTTTTTCAAAAAACATGTGTCGCGGCCGGAAAATCATATTAGTTGTTATGGCCTGCATTGGTTTCGGGAAGGACGCGGCAGCAGTCGAATGGATGCTGAAAGGTTCTTTGAGCCAACAGGTGGAATACAATGACAACATTTCGATGAATCCTGTTCGTAATGATTCTGTTGTCGGATACGTTTTGACGCCAACCTTACAAGCCAGCCGAAAAACCAGGGTATTGGATATCGCTTTCGAAGGGCAAGGGGACATTCGTCGCTATGATGATTCGCTTTGGGATTGTGATAAATACAATCTAAGACTGAACAGCGATTATCGGACCAAACGCAGTGTTTTCAGTTTAAAAGGCGAGTACGCCGTTAGTTGTACCTATGCCCAACAAATCCTGGATACAGGACTGCTTTTACCCAACAGCCAGACTGATAACTATCAGCTGGCACCTTCATGGGTCTGGCAGTGGACTCCTCGTGATCAATTGATCCTGGATGCTTCGTATTCCAGGACAAGTTACAGCATTCCACTTGACGGTATCGATGCAAGTGTTAGTAATGATTTCTTGAATTTCAGTGGCAATGAGACCTATACCGTCAATCTGGGTGGGAATCATGAATGGAGTCGACGTCTTTCTTTAAATGGAAAATTTTATTTTTCTCACATCCGATATACCGGGGGGGTGGACGCCTCGGCTCAAAACCTGTTTGGCTTTCAACTGGGCGCGAATTATACAATCAATCGCAGCTGGACAGTGAGTGCCGCTGGAGGGCCGATATGGATTGATGAAACCAGAAGCAACTCGGCTGATGTTTCGTCCGAACAGAGTCCTTCATTGTCCTTGGGAAGCGCTGCTAATATCACTTTAAGCTATGATGATCGGCTGAGCCAATTCTCCGCCGGTTTCTCCAATGCTGTTAACCCAAGCGCCATCGGCCAAACGCTGCAAACCAACTCAATCTTCGCTAATTATTCATACCATTTGACCCGGCATCTTGTGCTGGATTTCACGAGTAATTTTACCCGTAGTGAATCGATCGAAGGCCAGCCGAGTAGAGATCTGACCGGTCAATTTGATCGCAGTTATTTCTCCGTAGCCGCAGGTATTGCCTGGGAGTTCGCGAAAAACTGGCGGCTCAAAGGCAGCTACATTTACAGTTGGCAGGATTTTCAGCAGGACAATCAGGATTTTCAGTCGGACCTTCAGGCGCGGAACTTATTTGTGGGAACGAGCGATTCTAACGCCGTGATGGTTTTTCTGAATTATTCCTGGGATGGAATCCGGCATTCGCGTTAGCGGTACTGAAAATCAGCTTCGTATGCTTGGCGGGCGTAAATGCGGGCATTTTGCGGAATTTGCAGGATTAATCGCCCGCGCAATGACTCCATGTGATAGTTCAGTATTCATGCCGGTTTAAATCGGTGTGCCTGAAGATCAGGCACATAACCCTGACGGGCAAGCTGCTTATTTAAGCCAATCAGTCGGGTTGTTCGGAAGTACTAATGAAGACCTGGTAACGGTAATCATTCAAAATCAAGTCCCGCTTTTCTCCAGGCGTTTGCGCCGCCTTCAAGATTGGTCAAGTCATGGTAACCCAGTTTATAAAAAGACCTGGCCGCCGCATTGCCCATGGGACCGCCTTCGCAATAGAGATAGATAGCGGTATTTTTATCTTCGGGCAGCAAGTCTTTGTATTTCTCTACTTCGTCGTAAGGAATAAACAGGTCGGTTCCTTTTATATGCCGCTGTTTGGGGGTGTGAACATCAACAAGAAATATGTCCTGCTGTTGCATGATCCGGTTTAATTCCGTCGGGGTTACAACTTTCACATAGTCCGGCTTTTGAAACGTACAGCCGGTAACGAGGAAAATCAAAGCGATGATGAGATAATATTTTTTCATAACGACAGGTTTGGGGCTCATTAAGGCAAGCAATGCAAGGATGCCGGTCGATGAGTATATTGGCTTTGGCACTGGCCCACAACTTTATCTAAACCGGCCGACCAAAAACGATCAGACATTATCCTGTCGCGCCAGGGCTTTACCAATTTATTTGAGAGAAGTACCGCCGTATTGGTTTGCACGCAATAGTTTATCTCCGTTTCGCTCAATCCCATCTTACTGCCAGCGGGCGCGCTTGCGGCCGTGAAGACGCATTAACTGCACTCTTTGACAGTTCACTGATTATTCCGTTTTGATCATTGATGATTAACAGGGATGGCTATTTCATGCTAGGCTAAACCGGTACAAATCCGTACAGGGATGCCAGCCAATTTGATCAGTGTTGATTACCGACAGACTTAATCCCTTACTTTGCCGGGCAAATTCAAATTCAGAAAAATCACGCAATGTCCCCTATTATCCGATTCGACCAGGTATCGGTCAGCGTCCATGAAAAAATGTTGCTGTCCGATGTCAGTTTTGATCTTTTCGCCGGCGAGAAAGCCGTGCTATGCGGCAAGTCCGGTTCCGGTAAGAGCAGTGTGCTAAGGACTTTGCTAGGCCTGCATCCATTAAGCGGGGGCATGGTTTACTTTCAGGGGGAACCTCTTGACCCCGCTTCGATTTTGACTATCCGAAACCATACCGCTTATGTCGGGCAAGAGCCGATACTGGGGGCTGAAAGCGTGCGGGAAGCTCTGCTATTGCCCTTTGGGTTCAAAGCGCATCAGAGCCATAAGCCCCGGGAAGATCAGATCATTGAGGTATTGCGGCGCTTGCACTTGCCGGCGGATATTCTGCATCAGGAAAGCAGCCGTATTTCCGGCGGGGAAAAACAGCGAATTGCCTTGGCACGCAGCCTGCTGCTGGGCAAAAATCTCTATCTGCTGGACGAGGTTACCAGTGCGCTGGATACGGCAAGCAAACAAGCCGTGTTCGATGTTTTTTCCGATTCCAGTCTGACGGTTTTGTCAGTAGCCCACGACCCCGATTGGATGGCGCGGTGTGATCTCGTTTTTGAGCTTGAAGAAGGGCGTCTGACAAAACGCAGCGGGCGGTCCGGTAAAGTGTCCAATATGCAGGATACCGGTGTATAGCAACTTTTAGATTCATTACAGGCAAAAGGCAATGGAAACACTCGATATCGCGCTACCCCGGATGGCGATGCTGTATGGACTCTGTTTGTTACCCTGGCTGCTGCTCTGGCTGACGGGCCTGCGTTTGAGCCGCGATATCGGTATCGGCATCCTGCGCATGAGTATCCAGTTGGCGCTGGTTGGCATCTATCTGAAAGCGCTGTTCGACCTTAACAATCCCTGGCTGAATGGGTTATGGATATTGCTGATGCTGCTGGTCGCTGATTGGAGCATTCTGCGCCGGGCAGGGCTTAAAGCCCGTTATTTTTTTCTCGCTACCTTTATGGCTGTGGCCTCCAGCATAATATTTTCCACCGCCTATCTGGTGGTTCTGGTCATTCAGCCGGAGCATTATTACGATGCCCGGTATATTGTGCCTTTGGCCGGCATGATTCTCGGCAACTGTCTGCAAGGAAACGTTATCGCCTTGGAACGGTTTTATTACGCCCTGCGAAAAAACCAGCTGGAATATGAGACCTTCCTGATGCTGGGAGCGACTCGTTGGGAGGCGGTGCGCCCTTACTATCGCGCCGCGATCAAAGCGGCAATCAACCCGGCCATTGCCAGTATGGCTACCATGGGACTGGTATCACTGCCCGGCATGATGACCGGCCAGATTTTGGGCGGTAGCGATCCCTGGATAGCCGTGAAATACCAGATCGCCATCATGATCTGTATTTTCACCAGTACTGTCATCGCCTGTATTTTCAACCTGAAGCTCAGCTTGAATATTGCGTTTGACGCGTTTGATGTCTTAAGGACTGAAATGGTTGACAAGCATTGACCGAGGCCGGAGGCATTATGCAGTGGTCGAGTTATTTTATCGACATCACGAGATGCCTGCTTTTGTCAGGGCGTTTGATGATAATGAAAAGGTGGCGCTGAGCCGTGCCGGAGAACGGATGGAAATGCTGAAAGGATGAGGTGTTGTGGAAAAGGAGAGCCTATAAACAAAAAACTTCCAAGGCCGTGAAGCCTTGGAAGTCATTAAGTTGCTACATGAAAAATTGATCCGGGCAGCATATCAGGCAAGATGGTCATTCGCATTGCATGTGTCCTGCATGGGCCCGTTTACGGTTCAGGTTGACGTTGCTGGCAATGGCTGCCGCCGCGAACAGGGTGGACGAGATGATAAATTCTCCTGAAACAAAACCCAGCAGGCCGGTAACAAATACCACGCCAGTCAAAATATCTTTATAAAAGTCACTCATGTGTAAATCCTCAATCAAGTAAAAAGGTTGCTTAAATTGCAGCTTAAATATACGTTAGACTTTTATAGGTAACAATAGCGCAAAAATTATATTAATTGTTTCTTATTTGTATGCAATAAATTAATAGTCTTTTAATAGAGGCAGGGTAAAGTAGTCAAGGATTGCCATGACTCGTTCAACGCCATGCTTTTATGGCAACTGGCCCGAAAACGGCAGTCATGGCTGCTTCTGTTTATATTTGGTCTTAGTATGCTGGCGATTGCCTAAAGAACGCGCATAAAATAACTTCCTCAAGTGCGCGGACGAATTTCCGGTGTAGGTGCGAATTCATTCGCACCTACAATTCCCTGATTTATTCCATGCCCATTACTAAGGCTTTTTACCTGGGCGAAATGCCGGCCAGGCTGGCGTGCCAATTAATCCTGACGGGCCGCCCCGAAACGGGACCATCTTTAGCTTTTCCTTATACATCTCTATCGAGCTACCTGCTGCTCTGGGGAACGCTTGCCGTTATAGGCGAACCGATATCGCTGAGATGAAAAAGTGCATCCGCCGCTATCTTTATAAAACCCGGACAAGTTTCTAATCCCCAGCTTCAGTTCAATCCTCGGCAGAGTCATTACTGGTAAAGGCATTGTGCGTTTTATTATCAAACCGGTACTCACCGGCTTTTTTCTTCAATCTCCATAAATGACGCAAAAAAAGACTATCGCATAAAGCGGTTGGAAAATATATTTTAGAAAATAATAAAATTCTAATATACTATGAAAAAGAGAGCCGGGTCTGTTGCCAGGCAATCTTGGGGCTTTTAACCTCGCTTTCAACACTAATCGGCGAATCGGTTAAGGATTGATAAAGTCCCGTATTCTGCTTTAATGGTTAATTTAGGGGAGCCTCAATGGCAAACTCAGCCAAGATAAATCGGATTCTGCCGCATCCCGGATTGCTGCGATGGGAAATCGGCATTGCGTTATTGATCAAAATCATTTTGTTGACGGGGCTTTGGTTCCTGATTTTTCGCTGGGAAGGCCAACCGGCGCCGGCAAAACCCGATATTGCGCAGCACTTTGCGTTGCCCGCCAAACACGCGGCAATCACCTCCGGTCTTTCATCTCAATCTTATAAGGAGTCCAGCCATGTTCGGTGAAGATGTTGTCATGCTGTCGAGAATGCAATTCGGTCTGACGGCGCTTTACCACTTTCTGTTCGTGCCGCTAACCCTGGGCATGACATTTATCCTCGGTATTATGGAATCGGTCTATGTCATGACCGGTCGCGAGGTCTACAAGGACATGACTAAATTCTGGGGCAAGCTGTTCGGCATCAACTTTGCCATGGGCGTGACCACCGGTTTGACGCTGGAATTCCAATTCGGCACCAATTGGGCCTATTATTCGCATTACGTTGGTGATATTTTCGGTCCGCTGCTGGCAAGTGAAGGGTGGATGGCCTTTTTCCTGGAATCAACGTTCGTAGGGCTGTTTTTTTTCGGCTGGGACAAACTCACCAAGGTGCAGCATTTGGTCGTGACCTGGCTGCTGGCGGTAGGCACCAGCCTGTCGGCGTTATGGATTCTGATCGCCAACGGCTGGATGCAGCACCCCGTGGGGGCTGAATTCAATTATGAAACCCTGCGCATGGAAATGACCAGTTTTGCCGATGTGTTTTTCAATCCGGTCGCCCAGGTCAAGTTTGTTCACACCGTCGCCGCGGGCTATGTGACCGGCTCGATGTTCGTGTTGGGCATCAGCTCCTGGTACTTATTGAACAAGCGCGATATCGGCTTTGCCCGCCGGTCGTTTTCGATCGCGTCAGCGTTCGGACTGGCTTCGGTCCTGTCGGTGATCGTGCTCGGCGACGAAAGCGGCTATACCTCCGGCGAAACGCAAAAGATCAAGCTGGCGGCAATCGAAGCGGAGTGGGAAACCACGCCGGCGCCAGCCAGTTTTACGGTATTCGGTTTTCCCGATCAGGACAATGAAAAAACCGATTTCGCGATCAAAGTGCCTTATCTGCTGGGGTTGATAGCGACCCGTTCAGTCGATGAAGATGTGAAAGGCTTGAAAGATTTGCGTAATGAGAGCGCCGAACGCATCAAGCGCGGCATGGTGGCTTACGCCGAGCTGCAAAAACTGCGCAGCGGCGACAGCAGCGAGCAGACCCGCCAGCGCTTTGATGCGTATAAAAATGACCTGGGCTATGGATTGCTGCTGAAGAAATATACCGACCGAGTCGTGGATGCCGATGCGGAGATGATTCAAAAAGCGGCCAATGACACGATTCCGAAGGTGGCGTTGCTGTTTTGGTCGTTCCGCATCATGGTGGCCAGCGGGTTTACCATGCTGTTTATTTTCGCCATCGCCTTTTACCACTGCGCCGTGCGCAATGCCGACCAGAAACCCTGGTTGATGCGGATGGCGGTTTGGGGCATCCCATTGCCCTGGATCGCCGCGGAAACGGGCTGGTTTGTCGCTGAATACGGCCGTCAGCCATGGACCATTTCCGGCATTTTGCCGACCCATATGAGCGTTTCCAGTCTCAGTAGCGAGCAGCTCTGGTTCAGCATCGGCGGCTTCGCGTTGTTTTACACGGTGCTATTGGTTATCGAGCTATACCTGATGTTCAAGTATGTGCGCCTGGGCCCCAGCAGTCTTCATACCGGACGGTATTACCATGAACTGCAAGCCGGCCAAGCCCACTAGTACGACAAGCTTCAATCATTCAATAAGGGTCACATTATGTTCGATTATGAAACCATCCGCCTGATCTGGTGGCTGTTTATCGGTGTCGTCGCCATCGCCTTTGCGCTGACCGAAGGCTTCGATTTCGGCGTTTGTACGTTACTGCCGCTGCTGGGCAAGAGCGATATCGAGCGCCGCGTTATCATCAATACGGTAGGCGCCACCTGGGAGGGCAATCAGGTTTGGCTGGTGTTGCTGGGCGGGGCTATCTTCGCGATCTGGCCCGCCGTGTATGCGACGCTGTTCTCGGGGCTGTATGTTGCGATGCTGCTGGTATTGTTTTCCTTGTTCTTCAGGCCGGCAGGCTTTGATTATCGCGGCAAAATCGAGAATCCGGTCTGGCGCAACGCCTGGGATTGGGGGCTGTTTATCGGCGGAACGCTGCCGCCGGTGCTGTTGGGCGTTTTGATCGGCAATTTACTGCTGGGTCTGCCGTTCCACCTCGATCAGGATTTGCGCGCTTTTTACGACGGCTCGTTCTGGGACTTGTTAAGTCCGTTCGCCTTGCTATGCGGAGTGGTCGGCTTGCTGGCCACGACATTTCATGGCGCGCTGTTTCTGAAATGGCGCACGGAAGGTGTCATCCATAACCGTGCCAGAACGGCTGTGGCCGTGCTCGGCCCATTGCTGCTGGTCAGCCTGGCAATGGCGATGTCATGGCTGTTGACGGCAGTCGACCGTCCTGAAATTACGCACATGGCGGGCACGTCCGCGGCTTCAAATCCGCTCAACAAAACCGTTGTCGCGGCTGGCGCCGGCTGGCTGAGTCATTTTCTTGCCGAACCCTGGATGCTGCTGGCGCCCATACTGGGGTTTGCCGGACTGGTCCTGGCCTGGCTGCTGGGCAAAGGGCGATCCACGGCCGGAGCTTTTCTGATGAGCAGCCTCGGCATCGCCGGCGTATTGTTGACGGTGGGGTTTGGACTGTTCCCGTTTCTGCTGATTTCTACCACGGATCCGCGTTCCAGCCTGACCTTATGGGATGCCAGCGCCAGCCATGCCACATTATTGCTGGGGTTCTGGATTACCGTGGTGTTTTTGCCGATCGTGCTGAAAGATTCACACACACTTTATTAATTGGGAGATACAAATGTGGTACTTCACCTGGATACTGGGCGTCGGTTTCGCGGCCACTTTCGCCATCATTAATGCCATGTGGCTGGAATCGAACTGCGATATCGATAACCAGGGTATTGATCCGACTTGCGACACGCCGCATAAAAACGATGCGTAACCGAATATAAAGGGCCGGACCTGGCCCTTTTTTTATGTCCGAAACCAGAAAACGGCCAATGGCTTCCAAGGAACTTCTCGGGTCGGGCGTAAGTCATTTTGTCATGGATTCGAGACAACGGTTTGACGACGGTTATTGCTAAATCCTGATTAACCCATGGCAGGAGACCAACATGAAGCAGCGGGAAGTCTACGTGCATAAATTGCAAACACAGCTGGATGAATGGAATGCCGCGATTGATCAGCTGAAAGTCAGGGCGGATCAGGCCGAAGCCGATGTCAAAGCTGAATATGACAAGCACATTGATGAGTTACGGCAAAAGCAGCAGAGCGCATGGAGCAAGCTGGAGGAACTCCGGCAGGCCGGCGATGAAGCCTGGGAAAATTTAAAGGCTGATGTCGAAGCCGCTTCGAATAGTCTGGGCGAATCGGTAAATCTGGCGACGGCCAGGTTTAAATAAGGAGCGGTGGCCGGAATTTATCATCGAATTCTTGATTTGGGAGGAGAACATGCCTTACAAGCGTTTAAGTGATTTGCCGGACAATGTCAGGAATCATTTGCCCACGCATGGCCAGGAGATCTATCTGGCGGCCTATAACAATGCTTGGGACGAGTATAAGGATCCCGAGGATCGTTACGGTGATGATGACCGGGAGACCGTTGCCCATAAAGTGGCTTGGGCGGCCGTCAAAAACAAATACGAAAAGCGCGGCGATGAGTGGGTCGAAAAAGAGGATTAGCCTCGTCAAAACCTATACGAAAACAACAATCGCTTCAAACGACACATCAATTCAGTTTTCTCTTTTTTTTGCCTTTTACCGCCGGACCTCATGAAAATCAGGCATTGACAGGCACTTTCATTTTTTCTGATTGTCCGGCACAGTAAACCATAAAAAATCTCACCGGCATCCTATCGGTTATATAATGCCGAGCTGGCTAACCGCAACCGCGTTGGCATCTTAGGAACGTGAATTTTATAATTCCCGCAAATGACTTGTCTTTCCGTCCCTCTTCGGCGTTGCCTACAGGGATGTAGGTAAGGGGCGTGAGCAGGAGCGGAAGCTTTGCGCAAACAGTTACATGGCTTGCCATGCGCCTGTTTGCGCGCCTTGAATATGAACAGAAATCCTGCCTCATTTGCGGGTCTTATTTCATTCCCGTTCCTTAGATTCCGGAGCGGCTCAGTCGGCTCGCGTTCCCTGCGAATATTTCTTTAATCGATCAACAGGATCAAATGGGCATTATAAGAAAACTGGCATCCCAAACCGCAATCTATGGCTTGAGCAGTATTTTCGGGCGCTTTCTCAACTATTTGCTGGTGCCGCTGTACACCTATTACTTTTCGGCGGCGGAATATGGTGTGGTGTCGGAGTTTTACGCCTATGCGGGATTTTTTTCCGTGCTGTTGCTGTTCGGGTTCGAAACAGGCTTTTTTCGTTTCCGCGACAAGGAATCGCCCGGCCGCGATGTGGCTTATTCAACGGCGCTGATTTTTGTCGTCCTGGTCAATCTGGGCTTTTTTCTGCTGATTCGGTGGCTCAATGCTCCGCTGTCGGCGGCACTGCATTATGCCGATCATCCGGAGTACGTGCTGTGGTTTGCGACTATACTGACGCTGGATGCGATGACGGCTATTCCGTTCGCCCGATTGCGGGCCGAGAACAAGGCGCTGCGTTTCGCCAGCATCAAGGTGATCGAGATCATGATAACGATCTTGCTAAGCCTGTTTTTCATCGTTTATTGCCCCAAGGCGCTCGAACAGAATCCCGAATCCTGGATAGGGCGGGTTTACGATCCGGCTGTCGGCATAGGATATATCTTCATTGCCAATTTACTGGCCAGCCTGTTTAAGTTTTTACTGTTGACGCCGCAGCTGAAAGGACTGGCCTGGGGCTTCGATTGGCAATTGTTTAAGCGCATGCTGCGCTATTCGCTGCCGATGGTCGTGATTGGCTTCGCCGGTATTGTCAATGAAATGCTTGATCGCGCCCTGCTCAAATACCTGCTGCCCTATGACGAAGTCACTAATTTGAAAATGCTCGGCATTTACAGCGCCTGCTACAAGCTCTCTGTTCTGATGTCATTGTTCATTCAGGCTTTCCGTTATGCTGCCGAACCGTTTTTCTTCGCCTATGCGGACAATAAGGATGCGCGCAAGGTCTATGCCGATGTGCTCAAGTTTTTTGTGATTTTCTGCGTGTTCATTTTTCTGATGGTGACGCTGTTTATCGATTTCTTTAAATATTTTATCGGCGAGGAGTTTCGCGCCGGGCTCGATGTCGTGCCGATTCTGTTGCTGGCCAATCTGTGCCTGGGCATTTATGTCAATCTGTCGATCTGGTACAAGTTGACTGATCGCACCGTGATGGGGGCTTTTGTCTCGTTTGCCGGCGCGGCCTTGACGGTCGTGCTTAACGTCTGGTGGATTCCGACTCTGGGTTATGTGGGGTCGGCATGGGCGACTCTGGCCTGTTATGGCATGATGGTCGTTATCTCTTATCTGTTGGGCAGGAAATATTATCCGGTGGCTTATGATGTCAAGCGCGTGATCGGCTATGCCGGCCTCGGCATTGCCCTGTATCTGGCGCATGACCGGTTGCCGGTCAATGCCGGTCAGCCGGCATGGCTGTCCGGCATAGGATTGATGCTGGTTTATATTTTAAGCGTCGTGCTTTTTGAAGGGCGCCGGATAGCGGTCAGGCCTGCTTGAAATAGAACCTCCGACCAAAAGCGGTGTCGTAAATTGTAAACGGCTGGTTTGCGGTTTGTTGGCAAGAAGGGGATGGCATGGCTTATCGTGGAATTCGGAATTACGGACTTTTGGCGTTATTGGCCGGCTGTTTGCTGGCCGGCTGCAGCACGTATAAAGAACGAGTATCGCCTGTGCTCTTGCCATCGGCTTCCGTCGGCCATATCAATATCAGAGGCGCCAGGATTGCGGCAACCTCCTATGTCGATGAAAAAAAGGCTAAATCGGTATTCGGGTATGACGTCAGAGGGATGGGCTTGCTGCCCGTCCGTCTGGTCATCGATAACCAAAGCAGGGAAGAAGTCAATTTACAACCGCAGCAAACTTTTCTGATCGATAATCTGGGCCAGGCATGGCCGTTGTTGACGATCGATCAGGCCTACCGGCGGGTTAGCGAGGATGTAGAGTTTGGCGAAACCTTGAAGGGTACTATAAGACCGTCGGTCTTGATGGGCGCGGCCGGCGCGCTGGCAGGACTGGCAATCGGCATCATTAGCGGCAGCAATATCGGCGATACGACCGGCAAGGGCGCCATGGCAGGAGCCGCGGCCGGCGCGTTGTACGGCGGAGCCACTACGCATGACGAATACGGCCAGCAAATTCTCAATGATCTGGCACGCTATTCCCTGCGGACCGAACGCGTATCGCCCGGCGAGCTGGCCTACGGTTATTTGTTTTTTCCGGGCCGCGATGAAGCCCGGTCGGCCAAGGCATTGCGCCTGGGCGTCATGTTCGGAAAGGACATGCAAGTCGTGACCATTCCGTTGTTTGAACAATAAACACTTCGCTGAAACATGCGTTTCTGCTAATGGCTCGTGTGTTTTCCATCGGTGCCGGTCTTATTTATTGGCCCGATGATCGATAATGTCGGTAACGACGGAGGGGTCGGCCAGCGTTGACGTATCGCCCAGGCTGCTGATGTCGTTAGAGGCCACTTTGCGTAAAATGCGGCGCATGATCTTGCCCGAACGCGTTTTCGGCAGTCCCGGCGCCCATTGAATCACATCAGGATGGGCAATGGCGCCGATTTCCTGTCTGACCAATTCGATCAGTTCCTGTCTGAGTTCTTCCGTTGGTTCCACGCCGACATTTAACGTCACATAAGCATAAATGCCCTGGCCCTTGATATCGTGCGGATAACCGACCACGGCCGCTTCGGCGACGTCTTCGTGCAGCACCAGCGCGCTTTCGATTTCCGCCGTGCCCATCCGGTGACCGGAGACATTGATGACGTCGTCGACGCGGCCGGTAATCCAGTAATAGCCGTCCTGGTCGCGGCGAGCGCCGTCGCCGGCAAAGTAATAGCCGGGATAATTTTTAAAATAGGTATCGATAAAACGTTGGTGATCGCCGTAAATCGTCCGGGCCTGGCCGGGCCATGAGCGGCTGATGACCAGAATGCCTTCGGAGACGCCTTCCTGCAGGCGGCCTTCATTATCCAGAATCTCGGGCTTGACGCCGAAAAACGGCAAGGTGGCGGAGCCCGGTTTTAGTGCGATGGCGCCGGGCAGGGGTGTGATCATGATGCCCCCGGTTTCGGTTTGCCACCAGGTATCCATGATTGGGCACCGGCCATTGCCGACCACATGATAAAACCATTCCCAGGCTTCCGGATTGATCGGTTCGCCGACGCTGCCGAGAATTCTGAGGCTGCCGCGGTCGGTGCGTGTGACAAAATCGTCGCCCTGCGCCATCAGGGCGCGGATAGCGGTCGGCGCGGTATAAAAGATACTGACCTGATGCTTGTCGACGACGCGCCAGAAGCGGTCGGCTTCCGGATAAGTCGGCACGCCTTCGAACAGCAGCGTCGTGGCGCCATTGCATAAAGGGCCGTATATGCTGTAGGAGTGGCCGGTTACCCAGCCTATGTCGGCCGTGCACCAGTAAATATCGCCGTCCTGGTAATCGAAAACATATTTGTGGGTCATGGCCGCATACAGCAGGTAACCGCCGGTCGTATGCAGAACACCTTTAGGCTTGCCGGTGGAGCCTGAGGTGTACAGGATGAACAGCGGATCTTCCGCGTCCATGGATTCGGCCGGGCATTCGGGTGACGCCTCGGTCATGGCTTCGTGATACCAGAGGTCGCGGTGTTCATGCCAGTCTATGGCGGCGCCGGTATTTTTGATGACGATGACTTTTTTAAGCCCGGGGCAATGCGCGGCTGCGTTATCGACATTGACTTTCAGTGGTGTGGCCTTGCCGCCGCGGTTGCCTTCGTCGGCGCAGACCAGGTATTGGCAATTCGCATCGAGTATGCGGTCTCGCAATGCATCGGCGGAAAAACCGCCGAACACGATCGAATGCACGGCGCCGATGCGCGTACAGGCCAGCATGACGGTGGCCGCCTCGGCGATCATGGGTAGATAAATGCAGATGCGGTCACCTTTCTTGACGCCTTGCGCTTTTAAAACATTGGCAAATTTACAGACCTGCTCATGAAGCTCGCGGTAAGTGATTTTTTTATCCTGAGCCGGATCGTCGCCTTCCCAGATAATGGCTGTCTGATCGCCGCGCGTCGGCAGGTGGCGGTCCAGGCAGTTGACGCTGACGTTGAGCTTTCCGCCTTCGAACCAGCGTATATGGCCTTTAAGATAATTGTAGTCCATGACCTTATCCCAGCGCTGATTCCAGTCCAGAAACAGCTCTGCCTGCTCGGCCCAGAAAGCTTCGGGGTCATCAATAGAGCGTTGATAAAGCGTTTTGTACGTTTCGGCGGAGATATGGGCGCGAGCGGCGATTTCCGGTTTTATGTCGTAAATTTTAACGTCTGTCATGTTTTAATCCTTATCCGGCAAACGAGTGGCGACTGGTGTGAGGAGAATGAAGTACCTTAATTAATTCATCGGCTGATTGCACGTAATTTCTCCAGAGGGGTTGGGTCCCAATGCGCTATGGCCCAGTCAAGAAGTTCGATGGCTTCGACGCCCTTAAGCTCGTCCGGGGGCTGTTGCTTTAGTAAAGTCAACAGCTCAAAAATCAGTTTGTGCGGAGCCTTTAAATCAACTGCTTGAGCCAGGGTTTGCTTGCTGAGTTTATAGCCCTGGGTATCGATAATGATCGGTACATGCATGTATTGAAGGGAGGGCAGTCCCAGCTGCTGTTGCAGATAGATTTGCTTGGGCGTCGAGTCGAGCAGATCAAAGCCGCGTACGATGTGATTGATGTATTGCCTGCAATCGTCAATCACGACAGCAAACTGGTAGGCGATAATGCCGTCTTTTCTTTTCAGGATGAAATCGCCATGCTGCTCGGCCAGGTTTTGCGAGATCAGGCCTTGCAACTCATCCTGAAACGAAATGATGCGATTGTCGGTTTTGATGCGCAAGGAATGCGGTGTGCGCGGCGGAGGCATTTTATCCCGGCAGATGCCGGGATAAATATCGGGCCGCGTCTGTGCCGGATTGGCTTCGGCCAGCGTTTTTCGGCTGCAGGTGCAGGCGTAAACAAGCCGGTTTTCCATCAGCTCATGGAGCGTATCTTTGTAAACGTCGAGGTGCTGGCTTTGATAGTAAACGGTGTCATCCCAATGCAGGCCGAAAATCTCCAGCGTTTTCAGGATATGGTCTATCGAACCCTGGGCATTTCGCGGCGTGTCGAGATCGTCGATGCGCAACAGCCATTTTCCCTGTTGCGAGCGGGCTTGAAGAAAACCGGCCAGGGCCGTATATAGAGATCCAAAATGAAGGGGGCCGGTAGGTGAAGGCGCAAACCGGCCGATATAGGGTTGTTTGTCCTGAGACAGGCTCACCCCATCTGTTTTTCCCGAATTTCGTCCAGGGTTTTGCAGTCTATGCACAGGGTAGCCGTCGGCCTGGCTTCCAAGCGGCGTACGCCGATTTCGATGCCGCACGATTCGCAATAACCGTAATCACCTGATTCAATATCTTTCAGGGATTCATCAATTTTCTTGATCAGTTTCCGTTCGCGGTCGCGGGTTCTTAATTCCAGACTGAATTCCGACTCCTGGGTGGCCCGGTCATTAGGATCAGGGAAATTAGCTGCATCGTCTTGCATGTGATGTACGGTACGATCCACTTCCTGCATTAATTCAGCTTTCCAGTTTCTTAGAATGGTCTCAAAATGTTTTAATTGAGCCTCATTCATGTACTCCTCGCCTTCTTTTTCTTTGTAAGGCGTAAAACTGAAAGGTGATGCATCAGTTTTAGAACTATCGGTCATCCGTTAACTCCTAAAGACAAGATAAATAAAAAACTGCGCATTTTTAGCAGAATCATAATAAGATGGCAAGGATTATCAGCAATATTAAACATTTTAACGGGTGGTTAAGATTATGGGCAAAAGGCTGGCAGCGCGGATTCAGACTATTTCTCCGTTTTATGTCATGGAATTGTTGCGGCGCGCCAGGCAAATGGAAGGCGAAGGCAGGGATATCATTCATATGGAAATTGGCGAACCCGATTTTACTACGCCGCGGACTATCATTGAAGCTGCTGTCAAACACATTCAGACCGGGGAGATTAAGTATACGCCGGCAGCGGGCCTGCCTGAATTACGCGAAAGAATAGCCGATTTTTACCGGCTGCGTTACGGGGTATCCGTAGCGCCAGAGCGAATTTTTATCACGCCCGGCGCTTCCGGCGCTTTTCTACTGGCGCTGGGCACCAGTTTGAATCCGGGCGAAGAACTGCTGATGGCTGATCCTTGTTATCCGTGTAACCGTAATTTCGTCAAGGTGTTTGAGGGCAAAACCCGAGCCGTGCCCGTGGATTCGACCACCCGTTATCAGCTAACCGCTGAATTGATAAGAGAGAACTGGACGGAAGCGACCAAGGGCGCGTTGATTGCCTCGCCATCCAATCCAACCGGCACGGTTATCGACCCGGCGGTATTGAACTCAGCCATTCAAACCGTTGGTCAGCTGGGCGGGTGTTTTTACTCCGATGAAATTTATCATGGCCTGGTTTATGGCAGCAGAGCGCCGACGGCTCTGGTATTCAACGATGATGTGTTCGTCATCAACAGTTTTTCCAAATACTTTGGTATGACCGGCTGGCGGGTCGGATGGATGGTTGTACCTGATGAGTTTGTTGAAGCCACGGAGAAACTGGCGCAGAATATTTTTATTTCCACTCCCACGCATTCTCAATATGCCGCACTGGCCGCTTTTGACGAACGTACGCTTGACGAGCTTGAACTCAGGCGGGCGGAGTTTGCCGCTCGGCGCGATTTTCTTTACGACACGCTATTGCAAATAGGTTTTGATATCCCGAGCAAGCCGGAAGGGGCTTTTTATGTGTATGCCAATTGTGCAAAATTTACCGATGACAGCTATCAATTCGCGCTGGATTTTCTGGAGGCCGAAGGCGTGGCAGTCACACCGGGCAAGGACTTTGGCGAATATGAATCAAATCATTACATTCGTTTTGCTTATACGACTTCCATAGATAGAATGGCTATCGCCATGCAGCGTTTAGAAAGATTTATCAATAAAGGTTAACAATGTCAGTCAAACAAATTTCAGCGACAGAATTGAACAATAAAATTCAAAATGAAGAGGCTTTATTTTTGCTGGATGTCAGAGAGCCGAATGAATTTCAATTTGCCCGTATCGATAAGAGCGTGTTAATGCCGCTCAATCAAATTCCTCAAAGAATCGGTGAGTTAGACCCGCAGCAAAATATTGTTGTGATTTGCCATCACGGTGTGCGCAGCCAGCAGGCCGCAAATTATCTGGTCCATTGCGGCTTTAAAAAAATTTCCAATTTGACAGGCGGTATCGATGCCTGGTCCCGCGAGTGCGACAGCTCGGTGCCTCGCTATTAACGGTCCTGTAGCAACAGACTGAACGGTTCGACGACCACTGGCGCGCCGGCTTCCACGCCCGTGCAGTCGGCTGGTAATACGATATAGCAGTTGGCCCGGCTGATTGATCCGAGCAGATGCGAGCCCTGTTTGCCCGATGAGCTTACAAACAATTCCCCGTTGTCGTTTTGCGTCAGTATGCCGCGCTGGAACTCCTGCCTGCCTGGCGTTTTTTTCAACGGACTGGTGCAGATAGCCGTTAACCGCAAAGGTTTTGCAACAGGTTCGCCGGTCAGCTGTTGAAGTGCCGGCTTGACTAGCTGGTCAAAGGTCGCGATGACGGAGACCGGGTTGCCGGGCAGGCCGAATACATAACAGTGGCCGATTGTACCGAATATCAGCGGTTTTCCGGGCTTCATGGCAATTTTCCAGAAATTGACCTGGCCGCGGCTTGTCAATATATCTTTGATGAAATCGGCTTCGCCCACCGAAGCGCCGCCTGTGGTAATGATGACATCGTGGTTTTCGGCGGCCTCGATCAGGCTGTTTTCCAGCTTGTCACGGTCATCGGCAATCACGCCTTTATCCGTTATGCCATAGCCCGGACCGCTCAAC
The DNA here is from genome assembly GCF_000746145.1 of Methylobacter sp. BBA5.1. Taxonomy (NCBI): domain Bacteria; kingdom Pseudomonadati; phylum Pseudomonadota; class Gammaproteobacteria; order Methylococcales; family Methylococcaceae; genus Methylobacter; species Methylobacter sp. BBA5.1. The sequence goes on along the minus strand of NZ_JQKS01000018.1, from coordinate 82,389 downwards.
AAGCCATTCAGTATATAGCGGTTGCTGTCATATATTTTGCCGGGTTTCAGCGTCTGGCCTATGGCCGCCAGTTCATCGCCGGTAGAAAAGAAAACAATGTTTAAGCGCCGCCTGACGGTAATCTCATGAATACCGGCGGAGGCCAGCAATCCCAGATCCGCGGCAGTCAGTTTTTTGGGGGGCGAAATCAGGCAGGCACCTTGCTGCATGTCTTCGCCGATTTCACGGACATGCCGATAAGGACGTACATGTGCCGGAAAATGAACGGTTTGTCCGTCGGCTTGCACGTGCTCTTGCATAATGACAGTATCAGCCCGCTCCGGCAATATCGCGCCGGTGAAGATCCGGATGCATTGGCCCGGTTGCATCTTTCCCTGGAATGGTCTTCCGGCCCAGGATGTGCCCGCCAGATTCAGAGAAAAAGCCTGATCCGGCACGATATCCCTGGCGGCCAGGGCGTAGCCATCCATGGCAGCGTTTCGATCATGCGGTATATTGACCGGAGAATATACCGGTTGCGCCAGCACGCGGCCCAAGGCACTTTTCAACGCCACTATTTCAGTGCCGGCGACAGGCAGCAGGGCGGCTTTAATTCTGGCCTGGGCTTCCTCGAGCGAGAGGACAGAGGTTGCGTCTTCGCTGCAGGGGTCAATCATGGGGTTTTCCTCATGACTTGGTTCAGGATAAACTCGGCAATCATTTCAGGCTGGTTGATATCGAGCCGGGCCAGATGCGGCGGCGTCTCCAGGGCGCAATCCGAGGCTATGGCGATGATGTGCGGATCATCGGGATAAAGCAGCGGTTTGTTGAGCGCGGGGCGGTGCAATTCAATTTTGGGAAAGGCTTCGGCCTTAAAGCCCTCAACCAGAATGAGATCCAGTCCGGACTGATCAAATATTTTCAGCTGATCATCGAGCCGTGGTTCTTGCTCGGGCGTGATTTCGGTAATGATGGCGCGTCGGGACTTTGATATCAGCATGACCGGCGAAGCGCCGGCTGCCCGCAAGCGGAAGCTGTCCTTGCCCGGTTTGTCTATTTCAAAATTATGATGGCTGTGTTTGATTAAACCTATGCGCAGGCCATGCAATTTAAGGATCGGGATCAATTGCGCCAGTAACGTTGTTTTGCCGGTGCCGCTAAAAGCTGCGAAACCTAGAATTGGAATTTTGGCATTCTGCATGAAATCAAATAGTCAGGCTGTTATCGTGAGAAGGCCTATTCTAAGGTATTATTCATTTAACCACTAAGAAATAGCGGTTTGATAACGGATATAAATCCCGGAGATAACATTGATTCGAATTTATCTGGTTTTATTGCTGATCATTATTTCATTTTTTGTCCTGCGTAAGTTTTTAAAAACGCCGCCCGCCCAAGCAGCCCGTTACATTAAGCTTTCCGCTCTCGGCGTTATCGGCATGTTCTTGCTTTATTTAGGCGCGACCGGTCGTTTAACCTGGCTTTTTGCGTTGTTAGGCGTCGCCATTGCCTTCATGTTCAGGTTGATGCCGGTGCTGCTGCATTATGCCCCTCAAATGCACAGGTTATGGGCCGAGTTTAATGCCGCCAGGCAAGGCACATCGCAACGCCAGCGGCCTTCAAGCGCTCCCGGGAGAATGTCGATTGAGGAGGCCTATGAAGTGCTGGGCCTGAAAATGGGGGCCTCCAAGCAGGAAATCATCGCCGCTCACCGCAAATTGATGCAGAAACTGCACCCCGATCGGGGCGGTTCCGATTACCTGGCGGCGAAAATAAACCAGGCAAAAAAGATTTTGCTGGCCCGATAACGCATGCATTCCCGTCGTACCCGGCCGATTCATATCGTAAAACTGATGCTGGTGTCTTTATTGAGCGCCTGTTCGGAATATGAAAATTTTGCGCCGGTTAAATCCCATGGTATCGATTCTTCTGAAAACCAGACCAAGTCCGCGGCAAGCAAGGCCGAGGCGAAAGCTAAGGTAAAATCCATCCCCGCCGGCACAAATTACTATGTGGTACAAAAGGGCGATACGCTGTATTCGATCGGCTTGCGTTCCGGCCATGGCTATCAACGTCTGGCGCGCTGGAATTACTTGGTGCCGCCCTATACCATACTGGTTGGCCAAAAACTAAAGCTATTCAATTCCGGTCAGGTAGATAAGGTGCCGGTTGAAAAGGTGTCGAATAAGAAACCTGTCAAAAAAACAGGACGTAGTTCACAAAAAAAGCCTATTTTTTCAAACGATAAGAAAATAGTGTTAAAGTTGAACTGGCAGTGGCCGATTGAGGGAAGGATCATAAGGAACTTTACTCAGTCGGGTAACAAAGGAATTGATATCAATGGAAAAACAGGACAGAAAGTCAGTGCTGCCGAAGCTGGAAAAGTTGTGTATAGCGGAAAGGGCCTGATTGGCTATGGTAATCTACTGATTATCAAGCACAATGAAATGTACTTAAGTGCTTATGCCAATAATAGCCGTTTGCTGGTTTCGGAAGGACAAGCCATAAAAAAAGGCCAGGCTATCGCCTATGTCGGAAAAACCGGAGCCGAGCAAGCTTCGCTGCATTTTGAAATAAGAAAAAATGGAAAATCCGTAAATCCATTAAATTATTTACCAAAAAAATAATGGTACTTCGGCTTAGGTCGACTAGCCAAAAAGGGGGGTATATGCAGGAAGAAATGTGTGATGTATTGGACGACGAAATCTGTATAGCATTTGAAGACGAGCTGGAGGCAGATCCAGTGCTTGACGAGGTCATGGGGAATGAAGAATCCATTTCCATGGAGGCTCATAATGATAATAGTTTCGATGCGACGCGATTCTATTTGAATGAACTGGGTAAATCGCAATTACTGACCGCGGATCAAGAAAAATACTATGGAAAGAAAGCGTTGCGGGGGGATGAACAAGCCCGCAATATCATGATCGAAAGCAATTTGCGCCTTGTGGTCAAAATCTCCCGTCGCTATCTGAATAGAGGTTTGCCGTTACTGGACTTGATAGAGGAAGGTAATCTGGGGCTAATCCGAGCCGTTGAGAAATTTGATCCTGACAGAGGCTTCAGATTCTCAACATACGCCACCTGGTGGATCCGGCAGACCATCGAGCGGGCCATCATGAATCAGACTCGCACGATCCGCTTGCCGATTCATATCGTTAAGGAAATGAATGTTTACCTCAAGGCACAGCATCATTTGACTCAGGTGATGGATCATGAACCGAGAGCCGAGGATATTGCCGAGCACCTCGACAAGCCGGTCAGTCTGGTTAAAAAAATGCTCAAACTCAATGAGCGGGTGACTTCGGTGGACATGCCTTACGGTAAGGATTTCGATAAACCTTTGGTGGAATCGATTTCAGATGCCGAAAGCCTGTCGCCGACCGAAAAATTACAGGAAGACGGCATCAAGCAGAATATTGCCCATTGGGTGTTCCAGCTGCCCGAAAAGCAGCGTGAGGTGATCTGTCGCCGGTACGGCCTTTGCGGCTATGAAAACGCAACTCTTGAGCAGGTCGCTCAAGAGCTGGGCGTGACACGGGAGCGGGTCAGACAAATTCAAATGGATTCCTTGAAAAGGCTGAAAGAAATCCTGGAATTAAACGGCTATTCTTTCGAAGCGATTTTTTAATCAGCTGAATGCTTTTTGCGATGGCCAGTCCCGGTAATTAAAGACTTGACCTTGTTGCCGGACGGTCTCGCAGGCATTGAGAGAAATATCAGCCATGACCCATTGGGGTTTGTTGAGTTCACCGATGGCCAGAATGCCATTATCAGGGAAACCACGGTCCACGGGAGTATAAACTGCCGCCGCGCCGATATTGACATCGACCGCCTCGGACCAGGGCGCCTCGCCTACTGTCGGGGATTGCACGACATAGCACTGATTTTCCAGGGCTCTTGCCTGGCAGCCGATTTTGACTCGATGGTAGCCGGCAAGCGTGTCCGTGCAGCTGGGCACCAGTATCAGATTGGCTCCGGCTTCGACCTGTTTACGCGCCAGCATCGGAAATTCGCTGTCATAACAGACATTGATCGCGATTTTTCCGTACTCGGTATCGAAACACTTTAGCTCTTCGCCGCTATTGATCAACCATTGCTCGTTTTCGAAGCGAGTCATCATCAATTTGTCCTGGTAATCGAACCGGCCGTCGGGCATGAACAGATAAGCCCGGTTGCGATAAGCGCCTGATTCGATTCTCACCGGAAAAGTACCGGACTGGATATAGCAGCCATGCTTTTGGGCCAATGTCCGAAACAGGCCGATATAATCGTCCAGCAAGGATTGCATGGATGCCAATTGCTTGTTGAGCGATGAATAGATCTCCTTTGAAAACAGCGATGCCAGTTCCATGCTGCCATACTCGGGGAAGAGCAGAATCTTCGCGCCTTGCCCGGCGGCTTCGGCCACCCAGCGCTCAATCTTGGCTTGATAATTCCGCCAGTTCTCCAGAAAACTGATGTCGTATTGGGCGGTAGCGATCTTAACTTTCATGTTTCAGCCAGAATGTCATCGGTTTAGGGGTTTCTTCGACGTCGTCCAGATCCTTCCATCTGTAGGTCGTCGTTAATTCCGGATGTTTGACATAGCCGCGTTTGTTCCAGAATTTATCAAGCGGCACATGATCGGCCGGACGGCGGGGATGGTCGGCCGGCCGTTCCACGCAGCAAAAACAGATATGCTTGTAGCCGCCGAGTTCCCGTGCATGCGCCTCCCTTTCCTCGAAAAAGCGCACGCCGATGCCGAGGCCGCGATAATTCTTGTTCAGCACTGATTCACTGCAATAGAACACTTCGTCCAGATTGTAGCCATGCTCGATAAACGGTTTTTTAAGTTCATCCGTTTCGTATTTCATCGGAATCGCGGTAGATGCACCGACCACTTTATCGCCGTCAAATGCGATCACGATGACGCTCTCCGGGCAGTTGATATAAGTCTGCAGGTACTTTTCTTCATATTCGTAAGTACCGTCATACAAATAGGGGAAATCCCGAAACACTTCAATTCTTAACCGGGCCAGTTCGGGAATATAGCGTTCCAGGGCTTTGCCGCTACATCTTTCAATGCGAATGTTTTTAGACATGGAAATATAAACGTGGATAAAAAATCAATATTTTAGCCGAACTCATGTCAGTATGCGTAGTTTATAGAGTAAAAATATAGCCATGGCCGCGCCAGTGGTATCGGCGATCCAGTCCACGATGTCCGACGTTCGACCTTTGACAAAAGACTGATGCCACTCGTCGTGTAGGCCGTACAAACTGCAGAAGGCAACTACCAGAACAGCCAGTATAATAGGGTGCCCGACCCAGTGTCTGAGGCTGCGCCATGCCAGCAGGGACATGACGAAATAGGCGACGGCATGATGGAGCTTATCCTGATGGGCAAACCACTGGGGCGTGTGCAGAGAGGGGCGATCGGACAGCCAGTAAATAAGCAGGCAATACGCCACCAACAAAGTGAAATCTAAAATTTTAATCATTCTTTCGCTGCCATTTAATGAGAAACATATTTGAGTTTGCCGAAGCATGCTTGCATCGGACCAATATTGACGAAAAGTTAATGCTTACGCATGAAGCCTGGCAATTATTACAAGCAGGACGATTAAGTGTCAGCCCGGACCGGCCGGTGTTGCCTATAGCCAATGTAAAATTTCCGGAACGGCCGCGTTTGCTGGCGCCACGCAATATGCCACAACGAAAATTGACTAATGCCGATGGCATTATGGCTTTTTTTCATGCCATCGCGCATGTCGAATTCGTCGCTATTTATCTGGCCTGGGATATGCTTTATCGTTTCCGTGGCTTGCCGGAACAATTCTATCAGGACTGGCTGCGCGTTGCCGATGAGGAGGCGCAACACTTCGCGTTGATTCGGGCTCATCTCCGGGACATGCGCATCGATTACGGCGATCTGCCGGCGCATAGCGGCCTATGGGAGCATGCCACGGATACGGCCGATAATTTACTGGCCAGACTGGCCATGGTCCCTCGCTGCATGGAAGCGCGCGGCTTGGATGTCACCCCGGCCATCATCGAAAAGTTCAATAAAATGGGGGATGACAACAGCGTGGCGATTTTAACGCGGATTCTAACTGATGAAGTGGGGCATGTGCGGTTGGGTTCTTACTGGTTCAAGTTTGTCTGCCGGCAACAGGGCTTTGAACCCGAGGCGAAATATCGGGAATTAATCGGTCAATACTATAAAGGTGGCAAACCAAAAGGCCCATTTAACCGAGAAATGCGTATAATTGCGGGTTTCTCGAATGCTGAACTGGACTGGTTGGAAAATTGATCAACATGAAATCACCTGCTATCTTCGATTATCCCCTGTTTGCCTTGGGATTTAGGGCTTTCTTCGGCTTGGCCGGTTTATCGGCGCTGCTTCTGATCGTGCTCTGGAATGCCATTTTCAAAGGCGAATTAACGCTGGATAATTATTTTGCTAACACTTATTGGCATGCGCATGAAATGCTGCTCGGTTATTCCGTCGCCGTGATTGCCGGGTTTTTATTGACGGCCGTCAGAAACTGGACAGGCCGGCCGACATCGACCGGCGACCAATTGGCCGGCTTGTGTCTGTTGTGGCTATACGGGCGCATCGTGCCGTTTTATGCCGGCCTGTTGCCGGATGCGTTAATTGCCTTGATCGATTTTTCCTTTCTGCCGGCTCTCGCGTACCAGGTCAGCAAGCCGATCCTGCAGGTTGGGCAATACAGGAACCTGATTTTTATCGGGCTTTTGCTGCTGTTGACGCTGGGTAACGGCTTGATGCATGCGGAGGTTCTTGGTCTGATGAGCGGCAGTGCATGGCTGGGTATTCAGATAGTCGTCGCGACTATCATTATCATGATTCTGGTTATTGCCGGCCGCGTTTTTCCTTTTTTCACGGAGCGAGGCTTGCCGGGAACGTTGGCTTTAAGAAATCCGGTAATGGATGCGCTGTCGATTGGGATGGCGGCGCTGGTATTCGGCTTGCAGTTGTTTAATATTTCGGGCGCGGTATTGGCATCGACAGCAGTGCTGGCCGCGGTTATCAACATTGCCAGGGTATCGGGCTGGTACGTGCGGCGCATCTGGTATGTGCCGTTATTGTGGGTGCTTTATATAGGTTATGGCTGGATTATTTTAGGCTTTGTGCTGATGGCGTTTTCCGCTTACGGGCTGGTTGCGTCGACTTTGGCCTTGCACGCCTTTACCGTCGGTGGCATCGGGGTATTGACGTTGGGTATGATGGCGCGGGTATCGCTAGGTCATACCGGCCGGGCGCTTCGCGTTTCCAATGCCATGGCGATCGGATTTGTGCTAATCAATCTGGCGGCCTTGTTCAGGGTTTTATTGCCGATAGCATTGCCGGATTGGTACGGCATCCTGGTGTACGCATCGACGCTAGCCTGGCTGGCGGCGTTTTCGCTGTTCGTATTCGTTTACGCACCGATCCTGACTACGGCCCGGATCGACGGTCAGGAAGGTTGATTAATGACACCGGCTGAACCTATTATTCAGCCGGTGAACGACGCGTCTCAGGCGCTGTAATGCGATTCGATGTAACGTTGCACTATTTCCTGAAATTCTTCAGCAATCCGGTCGCCTTTCAGGGTGACTGTCTTTACGCCGTCCTCATAAACAGGCGCTACCGGTGATTCGCCGGTGCCGGGCAGGCTGATGCCGATATTGGCGTTCTTGCTTTCGCCGGGACCGTTGACCACGCAGCCCATGACCGCGACTTCCATGGTTTCAACGCCCGGGTATTGATTGCGCCAGACCGGCATGCTTTCCCGCAGGTAGGTTTGAATTTCCAGCGCCAGCTTCTGAAAATAATCGCTGGTGGTGCGGCCGCAGCCGGGGCAGGAAATGACCAGCGGCGTAAACGAGCGAAAGCCCATCGTCTGCAGGATCTCCTGGGCGACAATGACTTCCTGGGTTCTTGCCGAGCCGGGCTCAGGTGTCAGGGAGATGCGAATGGTATCGCCGATACCCTGCTGCATCAGCACCGATAACGCGGCGGACGAAGAGACGATGCCTTTCGAGCCCATGCCGGCTTCGGTCAGGCCCAGATGCAGGGCGTAATCGCAGCGTTTGGACAGTTCCTGATAGATGCTGATCAATTCCTGCACATTGCTGATTTTACAGGACAGGATGATTTTGTCTTTGCCAAGGCCGAGTTCTTCGGCCTTGGCCGCGCTTTCCAGTGCCGAGATGATGATCGCTTCGCGAGTGATGGCCGGCAATTCTTCCGGATTCGGTTTGTTTCTGTTTTCATCCAGCAAGCGGGTAAGGACCGATTGGTCGAGACTGCCGCCGTTGACGCCGATGCGGACCGGTTTGTTGTAGCGGCAGGCAAACTCGATCATTTGCTGGAATTGCGGGTCGCGGCTTTTTCCGCGGCCGACGTTGCCGGGATTGATGCGGTATTTGCTTAATGCTTCAGCGCAGTCCGGGTACTTTTCCAGTAATTTGTGGCCGTTGAAATGGAAATCCCCGATAAGCGGTACGTCACAGCCTTTCCGGTCCAGTTGATTGCGAATTTCAGCGACGGCTTTAGCCGCTTCTTCTGAATTAACCGTAATGCGGACCAGTTCGGAACCCGCCGTGGCCAGTTCGATAATTTGATTAACGGTAGAGGAAACATCGGCCGTATCGGTATTGGTCATCGATTGAACCACAATAGGCGCGCCGCCGCCGACTTTAACATTGCCGATTAAAACTTGCTTGGTGATTTTTCTAGGGCTAATAGACATATAAAATCTTTATGGAAAAGGTTACGGTTATCTGAAAGAATAACCGTAAATTATACTCTTATACAGGATATTGAGCAGATTAAATCGTGAGGATAAATTATTTTTCTGATATACATTTGGAATTCGGGGCATTACGAGCGCCGGTTAATGATGCCGATATTATCATTGCCGCGGGGGATATCGGAGTTTATACGCAAGGCCTGGAATGGCTGAAATCCTTCAAAAAACCGGTGATTTACATTGCCGGTAATCATGAATTTTATGGTCATGATCATCAGGAAACGCTGCAAATGCTTAAAGAGCAATGCCAGGGCAGCAACGTGCAGTTTCTCGAGAATAACCGGCTTTTATTTCAGGGCGTGCGTTTTTTAGGCTGTACAATGTGGACCGATCTGTTTGTCGAAGGTGAGGAAAAAGCAGGGCTTTTAGGCGAAACGCTCAACGATTTCAGGAAAATCAGGTTTACTGAAAAACCATTTGACAGCACCGTTTTTACGCAATTGCATCAAAAGTCCAGAACCTGGCTGGAGCGCGAATTAGCCAAGCCGTTTTCAGGCAAAACCGTTATCATAACGCATCATGCGCCGTCCCAATGGAGTTGGAATGATTCACCGAATGCCGTGAGAAAACTGGCTTATTGCAATGACTTAAAGCCCTTATTGTATGAATACGAGATTGCCGCCTGGATTCATGGGCACGTTCACAGTACGTCGGATTATCGAATAGCCGACGCCAGAATATTATGTAACCCCAGAGGTTATGCCGGAAAAAAAACGGTGCCGGATTTTGATTTGAACAGGACCGTGGTTATTTAAAACCGCCCGATAGAGTGGGCTGTTATCCGGTCACGCATTGCCAAATACGGCGCGCCAGAAATTTATAGAGAACCTGACATCAATTAGAGAACCACATCGATGATAGTGATGCCTGAAATTATTGGCTATATTGCTGCAACACTGACTACGGCTTCATTTTTGCCGCAGGCCATTTTGACGATAAGAACCAGAGACACGGAGTCGCTGTCTTTGAGCATGTACAGTATCTTTACGTTAGGCGTGCTGTGCTGGCTCATCTACGGCGTTTATATTGCCGACTCGGCTATCATATTCGCTAACGCGATAACGCTGCTGCTGGCCGCCTCGATACTGTCCTTCAAGATCTACAATACGGTCTGCAAGAAAAGTTAAGTCCTTGTTTCTGTTTTGCCAATGCTTGCGGCCGCCCCGGGCCGCGTTCTGTTTGTTGTTGAAATTCAAAACACGGCAGATATCATATAATAGCTTTATTTGCCTTGATTGCTCTGGATGTCCACTCTCGATCTGATTAAACAACTCATCTCCCGATTACCTCAGTGCCTGAGCCAGGACAGGCATGGATTCAAGCGGCAACTGGACCGGTTGCGCAGTGACTGCCAGAAAGGCAAGGACCCGCTTGAACCCGTTAGTGCGCTGAAAAACCGTATTGACAGATCAATAGCCCTGAGCAACAAGCGACTGGCCAGTATTCCGGCGATCAATTTTCCCGATCTGCCGGTCACGGGCAAGAAAGACGATATCGCCGAGTTGATCAAAGCCAATCAGGTTGTGATCGTCTGCGGCGAAACCGGCTCGGGCAAGACCACGCAATTGCCGAAGATCTGCCTGTCGATCGGGCGCGGCGCTTCCGGCTTTATCGGCCACACGCAGCCCCGGCGCATTGCCGCGCGCACCGTCGCCGACCGGATCGCCGAAGAGCTGGGCGAGCCGATCGGCAAATCCGTCGGCTACAAGGTCCGTTTCAACGACAAGACCCATGCCGAGTCATTGGTCAAGCTCATGACCGACGGTATTTTGCTGGCCGAATCGCAAAACGATCCCTACCTGACTCAATACGATACGATCATCATCGACGAAGCGCACGAGCGCAGCCTGAACATCGATTTCCTGTTGGGCTACATGAAATGGCTGTTGCCCAAGCGCCCCGATCTGAAACTGGTCATTACCTCGGCCACGATCGATCCGCAGCGTTTCGCCAACCATTTCAACAATGCGCCGATCATCGAAGTATCGGGGCGTACCTATCCGGTCGAGATTCGCTACCGCCCGATCGAGCAGCGGGAAGAGGATGATGAAACCAGCGACGATCTGCAGCAGGCCATCCTCGATGCCGTCGATGAACTGCAGCGCGATATCCGCGGCGATATCTTGATCTTCCTGAGCGGCGAGCGCGAAATCCGCGAGACGGCCGATTCACTGAAAAAGCATCATCCGACCCAGTATGAAATCCTGCCGCTGTATTCGAAGCTCAGCGTCAGCGAACAGGAGCGCGTGTTCAAGCCCAAAGGCGGCAAGATCCGCATCGTGCTGGCGACCAATGTCGCCGAAACGTCGCTGACCGTGCCGGGTATCCGCTCTGTGATCGACACCGGCCATGCCCGCATCAGCCGTTACAGCCACCGCAGCAAGATCCAGCGCCTGCCGATAGAGAAAGTCTCGCAGGCCAGCGCCAACCAGCGCGCGGGCCGTTGCGGCCGTGTCGCCGAGGGTATCTGTATCCGGCTGTACTCGAAGGACGATTATCTGGCTCGGCCCCTGTTCACTGAGCCGGAAATCATGCGCACAAACCTGTCGTCGGTCATTCTGCAGATGACGTCGCTGAATCTGGGCGATATCGAGAAGTTCCCGTTCATCGAGCCGCCTGAAGACAAAATGATCCGCGACGGCAAGAATGCGCTGCATGAAGTCAACGCGCTCGACAAGCAGGGCAAGCTGACCGAGATCGGCAGGCAACTGGCCAAATTCCCGACCGACCCGAAACTGGCGCGCATGCTGATCGCGGCCGAAAAGCAGCATTGTCTGACCGAAGTGGCCATTATCGTGTCGGCCCTCAGCATTCAGGACCCGCGCGAAAAGCCGGCCGATAAAATGCATCAGGCCGAAGCCAAGCACGCGGCCTTTCGCAAGGAGGATTCGGACTTTCTGACGATCCTGAATATCTGGAATACCTTCGAAGAGCAGAAGAAGCATTTGTCCAATAATAAATTGCGCAAATACTGCACCGAGAACTTCCTGTCCTACATTCGCATGCGCGAATGGTACGACATCCATGCGCAGATCATGCAGGTGATCAAGGGCGAACTGAAAATGAAGCCGAATATGGTCGAAGCCAGCTATGAGGAAATTCATCGCGCGTTATTGCCGGGACTGTTGTCGAATATCGGTTTCCGCCACGAGCAATACGAATATCTGGGCGCCAGAGGCCTCAAGTTCTTCATTTTTCCCGGTTCGGGCCTGCATAAAGCCCGGCCGAAGTGGATCATGGCGGCCGAGCAGGTCGAAACCAGCAAGGTCTACGCGCGCAATGTCGCCAAAATCGAGCCGGAATGGATAGAGCAGTGCGCCGGGCATCTGATCAAGCGTAACTATTACGATCCGCACTGGGAAAAGAAAGCCGGGCGCAGCGCCGTCTATGAGCGTACCCTGTTGTTCGGCCTGACCTTGCAGGCCGGCCGCAAAGTGCCGTACGAGCGCGTCGACCCCAAGGCCGCGCGCGAGATCTTTATCCGCTCGGCATTGGTCGACCAGGATTACCATAGCAATGCGCCGTTCTTTGTCGCCAACCAGAAACTGCTCGAAGAGGTCGGTTACATCCAGCATAAGGGCCGCCGCGTCGATCTGATCGAGGATGAAGAATGGCTGTATCAGTTCTACGACAAGAAGCTGCCGCCCGATATCGTCAGCGGCATTGCGCTCGATCAATGGCGTAAAACCGTCGAACGGGAGAATCCGAAAATCCTGTTTCTGACCCGGGAGGACCTGACCCGCGGGCAGGACAATCAGGTCAGCGAGTGGGATTTTCCCGACAGTAAAAAAGTGGGCAACCTGACGATTGCGCTGCAATACCGGTTTGAGCCGGGTCATGACGAAGACGGCGTCACGGCCGTCATCCCCGTGCATCAGCTGAATCAGGTTTCGCAGGCGCCTTTCGACTGGCTGGTGCCGGGTATGCTGGAAGAAAAACTGGTCGCATTGATCAAATCGCTGCCTAAAAACCTGAGAAAACATTTCGTGCCGGTGCCGGAAACCGTCAAGCAGTGCCTTGAAATCGAGCCCGATTTTAAAGGCTCGCTGTATGAGTGGCTGAGTACCCGGCTCAGAAAGCTGACTGGCGAAGCGATACCGCTCAATGCCTGGAATTCGGACATGTTGCCCGAGCACCTGAAAATGAATTTCAGAGTCATCGATGAGGAAGGCAAACTGCTCGACTACGGCCGCGATCTGAAAAAATTGCAAGGCAAGTACACGCAGACGGCCGGCGAAAGCTTCGATCAGCTGGCCGCCGACGAACTGAATTATACCGGCTGCATACAATGGGCATTCGACGATCTGCCCGAGACCTGGCAATTCATGCAGAAAGGGCAGGCATTTGTCGGCTATCCGGCCATTGTCGATGAAGGCGATGCCGTCGGCGTACGCATTTTCGACACCGAGTCAAAAGCCGCGCGCCAGCACCAGGCAGGGCTCATGCGCCTGTTCCAGCTTTATCTGCGCAAGGAGTGCACTTATGTCGTCAAAAACCTGCCCAAGTCCGCGGCTGCGGAGTTAACTTATAACCAGTTGCCCAAGCATCCGATCGTAGAGGCAGAGGCGGCGGCTTCCTATAAAGACGATATGCTCTATCTGATCCTGTACACGGCATTTGTCGAAGGCAGGACGATACGCGCACAGCAGGCTTTCGAGCAAAGCTTAACACAGCACAAGGGCGAGCTGGTCGGATTTGGCAATGAGGCCGGCAAAATCGTTATGGAGATCATGGAGTTGTACGGTGCTGTCAAAGCACAGCTAAAACGCTTCAACGCCAATGATCCGATGGTTCAGGATATCAATGAGCAATTGCGGTTTATGATCTATGCGGGCTTTGTCCGTCAAACGCCGTTCCAGCAGCTTAAAGCCATGCCCCGCTATCTAAAGGCAATTCTCTATCGCATCGATAAACGTGATAACAGTGCGCAAAAGCTGCAGGAGATCAGCCGCTACTGGACGCGTTACTGGAAAGACGTCGAGAAGAAAGCCAAGAAAGAACCCGTCATTCCGGAGCAGGATAATTACCGCTGGATGCTGGAAGAATTCAGGGTTTCGCTGTTTGCGCAGCAGCTCAAGACGGCTTATCCCGTTTCAGCAAAACGTATGGACAAAGCTTGGGATGAACGAGGGTAAAACCTGCCGATGATGAAAATGGTTTGGACTCAACATTAGTTGCCCACAGGCTGAATCAATGACTTAGAGCTTGCGCTTATCTAGATTTCAACATGTTTGGAATTGGCCTGTAAGTTATTGATAACAATAAAATTAGCGGATTGTTTTATTTTTGTACAATTTAACAAAACTGTAATAAAAACGGTAATTAAGCGACAAATAAAACAATCAATCCACAGAGTTATCCACAGGTTTTGTGAATAACTGGAAAAGCGGTCGACCGGATGTTGACTGACGGAGTTTCGCCCAGGAAAGGCCGCATCCGCCCATCTTACCTGAGACGCTGTAATAAAACCGAATTCACTTTATACAGAGCACCGCTTGATCAGCATCAGCATGGTTTTGAGTCAATATTAGTTGCCCACAGGCTGAATCAATGACTTAGCGCGTGCCTGTCTAGGCACCAGCATATGGGGAATTGATCTGTAAGTCATTGATAAAAATAAGATTACCGCATTGTTTTATTTTTATACAATTTAACAAAACTGTAATAAAAACGGTAATTAAGCGACAAATAAAACAATCAATCCACAGAGTTATCCACAGGTTTTGTGAATAACTCTGCAGTATGCTCGGTGCGGCTATTTTGTCCGGTTGTTGCTGAAACTGAAGGCTTCCATAGGCCCGAAAGTGTATAATACCCGGCTGCAAAAAGGCATGCCTGCCGCCGGCTTTAAGTCAGCTAAACAACTTCGCGCATTTCGTGGTAACAAAAAATGATGTTCTGCTGTTCAAGATTTTTGTCTGTCTAGCCTCGCTTTACGGCTTTGACATACTTTCTACTTACACCTGATTCTGACAAAACCATCCATGCAACCTGCATTTGTTCATTTAAGGCTCCATACCGAATTTTCCCTGGTTGACGGCATCGTCAAAATCAAGCCATTGGTCAAGCGTCTGGCCGAATTGAACATGCCGGCCGCCGCTGTGACCGAACACACCAATCTGTTCTCGCTGGTCAAATTTTATAAGGCGGCGCTGGGGCAGGGAATCAAACCGATTGCAGGTTCGGACGTACTGATATTCAATCCGGAAGAGCCTGCCACGCCTTACCGGCTGACCTTGCTGGTCAACAATCACGCAGGCTACATCACGTTGACCGAACTCATTTCCAAAGCCTATCAGGAAGGGCAGCACCAGGGCGTGCCGATGCTGAGACAGGAGTGGATAGAAGCCAATCATGCCGGCTTGATTGCCTTGTCGGGAGCCATGAGCGGCGACATCGGCAAGGCCTTGCTGGCGGAAAACAAGGATCTGGCCAGACGCTTGGCCGAGCAATGGAGAGCGTTGTTCGACCAGTGCTTTTATCTGGAATTGCAGCGCGTCGGCAAGCCCGATGAGGAGCGTTACATCGCCGCGGCCGTCGAGCTGGCTCTGGCCGCCGATCTGCCGGTCGTGGCGACCAATGACGTCAGATTCATACACCCGGAGGATTTCGAGGCACATGAAGTCAGGGTCTGCATCAACCAGGGGCGCGTGCTCGATGATGCCCGCCGGCCTCGGGATTATACCGATCAGCAATACCTGCGCAGCAGTGAGGAAATGCAGGCGCTGTTTGCCGATATTCCCGAGGCGCTGGAAAACACGGTCGAAATCGCCAAGCGCTGCAATTTGCAGCTGACGCTGGGCAAGAACTTTTTGCCCGATTTTCCGGTACCGGCCGGCGTATCGCTGGGCGATCATCTGATCGATTCAGCCAAGAAGGGATTGGAGGAACGCCTGGTGCAATACCCGGCCGTCGGCAAGGGCACGGATGAGGAAAACCGCCAGGTCTATTACGACCGCCTGGACATTGAGCTGAAGGTGATCGTCCAGATGGGGTTCCCTGGCTATTTCATGATCGTTGCCGATTTTATCCAGTGGGCGAAAAACAATCAGATTCCGGTCGGGCCGGGTCGTGGATCGGGGGCCGGCTCATTGGTGGCGTACGCGCTTAAAATCACCGACCTCGATCCCATTGAGTTCGATCTGCTGTTCGAGCGTTTCTTGAATCCGGAACGTATCTCCATGCCCGACTTCGACGTCGATTTCTGCATGGACCGGCGCGATGAGGTGATCGA
The DNA here is from genome assembly GCF_000746145.1 of Methylobacter sp. BBA5.1. Taxonomy (NCBI): domain Bacteria; kingdom Pseudomonadati; phylum Pseudomonadota; class Gammaproteobacteria; order Methylococcales; family Methylococcaceae; genus Methylobacter; species Methylobacter sp. BBA5.1. The sequence continues at coordinate 66,378 of NZ_JQKS01000018.1, read as the reverse complement.
TTACGTGGCGCGTCATTACGGCCGCGATCACGTCGCGCAGATCATTACCTACGGTTCGATGGCGGCCAAGGCGGTTATCCGCGATGTCGGGCGCGTGCTGGGCTTTTCCTACGGCTTCGTCGACCGGTTGGCCAAGCTGATCCCATTCGAGATCGGCATGACGCTGGAAAAGGCGCTGAAAGACAGCCCCGACCTGAAGCAGTTGTACGACACAGAAGAAGAAGTCAAAACGCTGATCGACATGGCGCGCGCCCTGGAAGGAACATCCAGAAACGCGGGCAAGCACGCGGGCGGCGTGGTGATCTCGCCGACCAAGCTGACCGATTTTACGCCGCTGTATTGCGAGCAGGGCGGCGGCAATCTGGTCACGCAGTTTGACAAGGATGACGTGGAAGCGGTTGGTCTGGTTAAGTTCGACTTTCTGGGGTTGCGCACGCTGACGATTATCGACTGGGCGCTGCAGACGATTAATCAGAAGAAACAGCAGGCCGGCGAACCGTTGGTCGATATCACGACCATTCCGAGGGATGATTCGGCATCCTACGAGTTGTTGAAAAATGCCCAGACGACGGCCGTGTTCCAGCTCGAATCCCGAGGTATGAAAGAGCTGATCAAGAAGCTCAAGCCGGACTGTTTCGACGACATTATCGCGCTGGTGGCGCTGTTTAGGCCGGGACCTCTGGAATCGGGCATGGTGGACGATTACATCAACGTCAAGCACGGAGCCAAGGCCGAATACGCGCATCCCTTGCTGATACCGATCCTGAAGCCGACCAACGGCGTTATCCTGTATCAGGAGCAGGTGATGCAGATTGCGCGGGAAATGGCGCAATACACTCTGGGCGGCGCCGATATGCTGCGGCGCGCGATGGGTAAGAAAAAGCCCGAAGAGATGGCCAAGCAGCGCGAAGTGTTCACGCAGGGCGCCGTCGCTAACCAGATCGACGAAAGTATCGCAACCTATATCTTCGATTTGATGGAAAAATTCGCCGGTTACGGTTTCAACAAATCGCACTCGGCCGCCTATGCGCTGGTGGCGTATCAGACGGCCTGGCTGAAAGCGCATTACCCGGCTGCTTTCATGGCGGCGGTATTGTCCTCGGATATGGACAATACCGACAAGGTGGTGGTGCTGATCGAAGAATGCCGGCAGATGAAGCTGACCATCTGTCCGCCTAACATCAACGTGTCCAATTTCCGTTTTACCGTCAACGACAAGGGGCACATCGTCTACGGTATCGGCGCCATCAAGGGCGTCGGCCAGGCGGCCATTGACGATATGCTGAAGGAACGGGACGAAAACGGCCCGTTTACCGGCCTGTATGATCTATGCAAGCGCGTCGATTTAAGAAAAGTCAATCGGCGCGTGCTGGAAGCGCTGATTCGCGCCGGGGCGTTCGATGAGTTCGACGATAACCGGGCCGGCCATCTGGCAGAACTGTCCACGGCTTTAAGAGTGGCCGAGCAGCACGGCAAAATGGCGCAAACGGGTCAGAATGATCTATTCGGTTTGATGGTCAATGCCGAGGATAATGTCGAGGAAACCGAAGCTTATTCCACCACTGTCGAGCCATGGTCCGAAAAGGATCGGCTGGCTGCGGAAAAATTAACCCTGGGTCTGTTCCTGACAGGGCATCCGATTGATCAGTATGAGTCGGAATTGAGGGAGTTCACGCATGGGAAAATAGCCAGTCTGGTTGAGAAAGTCGAACGTTCCGGTTCCCAGCGAGGCATGAGAGGCAAGATGGAGGCGCGTGTCGCCGGGTTGGTCGTGGAAATCAGAACCCGTCAGACCAAGCAGGGGAAAATGATGGGCTTTGCGACGCTTGACGACAGGTCCGGCCGGCTCGAAATTGCCGCGTTTAATGATATTTACGAAAAATACCGCGATATTTTTGCGCGCGATACGCTGCTGGTTGCCGAAGGCCCGTTGGCGATTGATGATTATCTGGGAACATTGCGCCTGACAGTAGAAAAACTTTACAGCATGGATCAGGCCAGGGATGCCTTCGCCAGAGGGATTCAGCTAACATGGCAGGCAGAGGAAAATGATGGCGTCTTCATCCGAAGCTTAGGAGAGGTATTGACGCCTTTCAAGGGCGGCGCCTGTCCGGTGCTGATCAATTATAGATCACGTTATGCTCAGTCGACGCTGCGCCTCGGTGACGAATGGCGCGTGCAGGCAACGGATGAACTGCTTTTGCGCCTGAAGCGGTTGCAATGCGCTAGCGCGGTAGAGGTGAAATACAGATAGTATCTGCCGTGGAGCTTCAATGTTTAAGCTCCACGGCAGCGTAATATTGCTGGAATGAATTAAGAGTCGGTTCCGGACTCTTGCGTTACGGGTTTGGCCGGTTTTGCCGCCGGTTCAGCGGCCGGTTTCGGAGTCTCTGAAACCGGTTTAGCGGGATTTTCAGCATTATGCGTTTGAGATTCGGGACGCTCTGCTTTCTCGTTTCTCTCGGCAAAGTCATGATCATAAGGCCGCGACTCGCTTTTGGCTTCTTTAGGCATCTCGTCTGAAGAGGCACTGGCGTCGCCATTGCCATTGGATTCAGGTCGTTTGTAGTTAGGATTGCGCGGCCTTCTGCGATTAGGGCCTCTCCTGCTTCTGCCATTGGATGGCTTTTGCGGTTGCTGTTCCGGCGTAGTGGCCTCAACGGGCTGGTCTGCGATTTCCGGTTCGGCGACAGACTCGCTGTTAACCGGTTCAATTTTTGTCTCAACCGAGGGCGGTGCGGTATCGGGACCGCGCTTGCCGTTTCTGCCTTGTCCAGCGCGTCCATTCCGGGTGGGACGGGGCGCGCGCCTGGCGTCACGGCTTCTACTTGGCTGGGCTTCGTCGGAACCTCTGGTTTTTTCAGGGGCTGCCGTTGAGGTTTCTTTTTTCTCGGGTTCTATGCCTGGACCAATCAGTTTATACCAGAAGCGCTTGATCAGGCTGGCGGACGAATTTTTGTTTTGCATCGGAGCGGGTGAGTCCGGCAGGAATTCTTTAATCGCCGCCCGCTCAACCTTTGGCTTCAATTGCTGGGCAAATTCCGGAATCGTGATTTCTTCTTCTTTTATCTGCTGATAGCTGGGTTTTTCTTCGGGGGCATCTTTTTCCTTGATCCGCTCGATGTCATAAGCCGGTGTTTCCAGATGTTTGCTGGGCAGAATCACAATGCCGACTTTCAGTCTCGATTCAACTTGCTCAATGGCATGGCGTTTTTCGTTCAGCAGAAATGTGGCGCACTCGATCGGCAGGTGAGCGATGACTTTTTCCGTGCCTTTTTTCATGGCTTCTTCTTCAAGAATACGCAGCACGGACAGCGCTACCGATTCCACATTGCGGATAGTGCCTTGGCCTTTACAGCGGGGGCAGGGCAGTTGCGTGGAATCGCCCAGAGATGGGCGCATTCTCTGCCGGGACATTTCCAACAGGCCAAAGCGCGAGATACGGCTGGTCTGAATCCGCGCACGATCAATTTTCAGCGCATCGCGCAGACGGTTTTCTACTAATCTCTGATTTTTATTCGACATCATGTCGATGAAGTCGATGACGAACAGACCGCCCAGGTCGCGCAATCTGAGCTGGCGGGCAATTTCATCAGCCGCCTCGAGGTTGGTGTTGAGCGCGGTTTCTTCAATATCGCTGCCCTTGGTGGCGCGCGCCGAGTTGATATCGATAGAGGTCAGGGCTTCGGTATGGTCGATTACCAGCGAGCCCCCGGAAGGTAAAGGTACTTCGCGGCCGTAGGCCATTTCGATCTGCGATTCGATCTGATAGCGGCTGAATAAGGGGACAGAGTCCTGATACAGTTTCGCTTTCGGCAAAAAGTGCGGCATGACCTGTTTCAGGAACTTCTGCACCAGCTTGAACGAGGATTCGTTGTCTATCAGGATTTCGTCAATATTGCCGCGCAAATGATCACGCAATGCGCGAATGATGACATTGCTTTCCTGGAATACCAGAAACGGCGCCGTTTGTTCGCCGGAAGTACGTTCTATGGCCTCCCATAACTGCAACAGGTAATTTAAATCCCATTGCAGCTCTTCGGCATTTTTGCCGCACCCGGCCGTACGTACGATCAGGCCCATGCCATCCGGAATGTCCAGCGCCGCCATGACTTCGCGCAGTTCGCTGCGGGTATCGCCTTCAATGCGGCGCGAAATGCCGCCGGCTTTCGGATTATTGGGCATCAGTACCAGATAGGTGCCGGCCAGACTGATATAGGTTGTCAGGGCGGCGCCTTTATTGCCGCGTTCTTCTTTTTCAATCTGAACCAGAATTTCCTGGCCTTCTTTAATCAAGTCTTTAATGGCTGGGCGGCGACCTTCGGTTTCCGCGCCGTCGCGGGGTTGTCGGTAGGCGGGAGAAATTTCCTTAAAGGGTAAAAAGCCGTGTTTTTCAGCGCCGTAATTAACAAATACTGCTTCGAGGCTGGGTTCTACTCGAGTAATGATACCTTTGTAAATATTGGACTTTTTTTGTTCTTTAGAAGGAACTTCTATGTCAAAATCATAGAGTTTTTGACCGTCTACCAAAGCAACTCGCAGTTCTTCTGCCTGCGTGGCATTGATAAGCATTCTTTTCATTCAATTATCCTTGTGGTTTCCTGCTCCATTATCAGATTTTACTGATCAGACTGGGTTCGGGTCATAGCGCTAAGTAGGTTTGTAAAGTCAAACTAGAGTGATCATTCTGCCAATAACGCGTCAAACTTGTTTTTTTACGGTTTTGTTTTCCGTTATCTGGGCGTTGCTACTGGTATCTTGACCTTCAAGATGTGAAGGCAACGATAATTGGCACGGACAACTACTAAGCAAACAAATATTCTTTTTTTCAGTCTTGCTGTAAATTCTGTCTTAAACAGGAGTTATAAATCGTTCGTCATGGGTCGAACGCTACCCGAAAATCTTATTCGAAGACTCAGCATTGTAAACGGCTGTTTAATCTTCAGTTTGGGTTGCCGGCTTAGTTGCATTTTGAAAAATACGCCTGGCAAAAGTATGTTTTTTATATTAAAACTTGCTTAATATAGCAACCTTATCGTTCTACATCAATTTAAAGAATCAATCATAACGAGATGCTGGTATCATCTATATCATGAATACTGAAGAACAAAGCGCGCCAAAAGTTCAATTTGTCGAAATTACAGAAGAAAATAGCGATCAACGATTGGATAATTTTTTAATTGCCCGCTTGAAAGGAGTGCCTAAAAGCCGCATTTATCGGATTGTTCGTAAAGGTGAAGTCAGGGTCAATAAAGGGCGCGTGGACGTTAAGTATCGCCTGGAAGCTGGCGATATCATCAGGATTCCGCCGGTTCGGGTCGCGGAAAAGGCCGAGGAAATGTTTGTCGGGCAGAATCTGAAGGGTGCCTTGCAAAAAAATATCTTGTTTGAAGACGATGCCTTCTTAATCTTGAACAAGCCCTCGGGCTTTGCCGTTCATGGTGGCAGCGGCGTTAATTCGGGGATTATCGAAGGTCTCAGGCAGATCAGGCCTGAGGCTCATTTTCTGGAGTTGGTGCATCGACTGGACAGGGATACTTCCGGCTGCCTGTTGATAGCGAAAAAACGTAGTGCTTTGCGTAAGTTACATGAACTTTTTCGTGATGATAAGGTTCATAAAACCTATGTGGCGTTATTGGCTGGCCAGTGGGCCAAAAAACAGGCCGTGGTTACGGCGCCTTTGCAAAAAAATGTCAACAAAGGCGGCGAACGCATGGTAGTCGTCAGTCAGTCCGGCAAGCAGGCCGAAACGGTTTTCAAACGTCTGAAATTATTCCGAAATGCGACATTGGTTGAGGCCTCGCCGAAAACGGGGCGTACTCATCAGATACGGGTTCATGCCGTCTGGTTGGGACATCCTATTGTCGGTGACGAGCGTTATGGCCTGGATGATGTGAACAAGGCATTTAAAGGCAGGGGCTATAAGCGTCTGTTTCTTCATGCGCAAAAGTTGAAATTCCAGCATCCGGTCAGTGGTGAATTGCTCAAAATTTTTGCTCCTCTGCCGCAAAATCTGGAGGAATTGTTAAGCCATGAAGAACAGGTTTGATTTGATTATATTTGACTGGGATGGCACTTTGGTCGATTCCATTGATTGGATCGTCAATTGTCTGCAAAAGGCTGCGGAGTGTTGTAATTGCACTATTCCGGAACGGCAAGCGGCAAGGGATGTGATTGGCTTAAGCATTAAAAATGCAATACAGACCCTGTTTCCGGGAACCGATGAGCAAACCCGCAATCAATTAATGGCCTGCTACAGTCAGGCGTTTTTCACCAGACAGATCGGCCGCGATGATTTATTTGCAGGCGTTTACGAGATGCTGGTGCAGTTGAAACGGATGGGCTTTCAACTGGCCGTGGCCACCGGAAAAAGCCGCGCCGGGCTGGAGCGGGCGCTGCAGGCGACAGGAACCGAAGATTTGTTCCATATCACACGCTGTGCCGATGAAACGGCTTCAAAACCCGATCCTGCCATGGTGCTGGACATTATCCGGCACATGGAAGCGGCCAATGAGCGGACGTTAATGGTGGGCGATTCAATTCACGATATGCAAATGGCGCTCAATGCGCGGATTTCTTCAATTGCCGTATCGTGCGGAGCGCATTCAAAAACCATATTGCAACAATATCAGCCGTTGACATGCTTACGACAGCCGGCGGAATTACTAGCTATTATTGGAGGTTAATAAAGTAATGGAAAATCAACAAGTCAATGAAATTGAAACGGGCGCTAAACAAGAGGCCGGCTGGGAGCGTGAAGTCCTTGAAAAAGTAGCTTTAGCTGCCGTAACGGAACAAACAAGAGCCAGACGCTGGAGTATTTTTTTCAAGTCACTGGTGTTTTTGTATCTGTGCGCCATATTAGTCATGTTCATGTATCCGAACCTCAAACAGGATATGGGCGGTGACGGCAAGGAGCATACGGCCGTGATTGATGTAGTCGGCATCATTGCGGAAGGTAAGGACGTCGATGCCGAGAGCATTATCAAAAGTTTAAGAAATGCGGTGAAAGATAAAAATACCAAAGGCATTATTTTGCATGCCAATTCGCCTGGCGGCAGCCCGGTGCAATCATCTTATGTTTACGAAGAAATCAGAAAGATAAAGAAAGATCATCCCGACCTGCCGGTTTATACCGTTGTCAGTGATATTTGCGCCTCGGGTTGCTACTATATCGCCTCCGCAAGCGACAAGATTTTTGTCAATCAGGCCAGCCTGGTGGGTTCCATAGGTGTGCTCATGGATGGCTTCGGGTTTGTTAACGTTATGGAGAAACTGGGCGTCGAGCGCCGACTGTTGACGGCAGGCACGCATAAAGCCATGCTTGATCCGTTTTCGCCGCCCAAGGAAGACGAGACACGCTATATGCAGAGTTTGTTGGATCAGGTTCATCAGCAATTTATCAGCGCGGTTAAAGCCGGTCGCGGCGACCGGTTGAAAGATACGCCTGAACTTTTCTCTGGCCTGGTCTGGACTGGCGAGGAAGGCGTCAGACTGGGCGTCGTCGATGCATTTGGCAGTGATGATTATGTTGCCAAGGAAATTATCGGTGTCGAGCATAAGGTTGATTTTACGCAGCCGGATCGCTTGCTTGACAGGATTGCGGGTAAACTGGGGGCTTCTTTCGGGCAGGCTATTGGCAGTATGGTTCAAGGAATATCATTACAGTAACGGGTTCAGTTCGGATTCAGCATAGTCATTTAAACTTCATTTTCGTTCTATATATTTTCCCGATTGTAAAAGTCCGGGCACGGTTACTTTTAACAATGGTTTAAATAATAACTTAAGCTCTGGATCGCCCATGAGAAATTTGATTAAACTGCTTGTACTGGTCTTGTCGTTTTCCAATATCTGTTATGCGGAAAGCGCTGTCATGCTGGCGCGCGTCAGTCTGGACCAGGCTACCAAACAAATCATTAAAAAGGGCGATAAAAGAGTGCTTGGGGCTCAAACTGAAATAATCAACGGAAGGGAAGTGCATGTGATTAAGGTTTTAACGCCTGACGGACGTATTCAGCATTATCTGATCGACGCCGAAACCGGTCAATTGGTTGGTTGATTGCACGTTAAGTAAAAAGAAGAAAAATATGCGTATTCTTGTTGTCGAAGATGAAGTAACGCTTTGCAAGCAAATCCAAGCGTTCCTGGCGGATAAAGGTTTTGCCGTCGATATCGCCCATTCGGGTAGCGACGGCTTGTACATGGGCAAGGAATATCCGCTTGACGCGGCTGTGATTGATCTTGGGCTTCCCGATTTTTCCGGTATTGAATTAATTAAGCGTTTGCGTAAAAGCCATATCAAGGTCCCTATTCTGATCTTGACGGCCAGAAGCCGATGGCAGGAGAAGGTGGAAGGATTGGAGGCCGGCGCGGATGATTATCTGGTCAAGCCTTTTCATTATGAGGAGTTGCTTGCCAGGGTCAATGCCTTGATCAGACGTTCCGCCGGGCTGGCGCATCCTGTTTTAACCCATGGCAATATCGAGCTGGATACGGTGGCCCAGGAAGTCACCGTATCCGGGGTAAAACTGGAATTGACGGCTTATGAGTACAAGGTGCTGGAATACTTGATGTTCCGTAAAGGCGAAGTCGTCTCGAAATCCGTTCTGACGGCGCATATTTATGATGAAGACTTCGAACGCGACAGCAATGTTATTGAAGTCTTCATTGGCCGCTTGCGAAAAAAACTCGATCCCGACGGCACGTTAAAACCCATTGAGACCCTGCGTGGACGGGGTTATCGCGTGCCGGTTATTTCCTCTTAGATTTCATCTTGCAGCAAAGGCGCCTAATGCGCTTTCGCCTCTTATTTTTTGTTCAAAGGCATTGAGTGCAAACTAGATCTTTAAGCTTTCGATTGCTGGTTTCCGCGGGATTGGTGCTGGCCGCCTTCTTTGCACTGGTGGCTATCGTCCTTGAACAGAGCTTTCGCGAAAGCGCCGAACAGGTATTAAAAGAAAGGTTACAGGTTCAGGTTTATTCACTTTTATCCGCTGCCGATCTTAAAAATTCCGGAGCACTGGTGATGCCGCCGGATTTGCCCGAACCGCGCTTTACCAATCCGGGTTCGGGTCTTTATGGATTTATTCATCAAATAAAAAAGAAAAAGCCCGCGCCGGTTTGGCATTCGGCTTCGGCAATCGGCCTGGATCCCGTTGTGCCGCCAGCTGAGTTAAGCGCGGGTGAGTCGGCTTTTTTATTGGATGAACAGGGGCGTTACTACGCGCTTCATTATGATGTGATTTGGGAAAGTCGGGCTCATGTCGAGCGCGAATTTACCTTCACGGTCGCTGAGGATGCCGAGTTTGTCAGCGGCCAGGTGGACCGTTTTAAAGCGGCTTTGAGATTCTGGCTGCTGGCGATAGGATTGGTCCTGATTTTTATCCAGTTTGCCGTATTGCGCTGGAGTTTGAAACCGCTGCGCGTTATCGTCAGGGATCTTGAGGCGATAGAAAAAGGCAAAAAAAACCGCCTGGATGGCCGTTATGCGACTGAATTGCAGGGGCTGGCCGGTAATCTGAATGCTCTGATCAGCAGTGAGCGGGCGCATTTGGAGCGTTATCGCAATACCTTGGCCGATTTGGCGCATAGCTTGAAAACGCCGTTGGCTATACTACGGGGCTGCACTGAATCTTTCAATGATAATAAGGAGACCGTGCAAGAGCAGATTTTCCGCATGAACGAGATTGTCGAATATCAGTTGCAACGGGCTGCCGCGAAAGGCGAGCGTAAAATCACGCGTACAGTGGATGTCGGGGTCATTATTAAAAAAATCATCGCTTCACTAGGCAAGGTTTATATCGATAAAGGCATAACTTTCGATGTTGACGTGCCTGAGCCTTGCCGGATTTATTGCGAAGAGGGCGATCTTTACGAGATAGCGGGCAACCTGATGGATAACGCCTGTAAATGGTGCCGCCAGAAGGTCAGTATCCATGTTTCCCTCAATAATCCGAAAGTCAGTGCCGACTTTTCGGTGCTGCTGCGGGTTGAGGATGACGGCCCCGGCATTCCGCCCGATAAGCTTAAGGACATCCTGAAAAGAGGAGTCCGGGCCGATGAGAACATTCATGGTCACGGCATCGGCATGGCGGTCGTCTATGAATTAACAGGATTGCTGGGCGGCAAGCTGGAAGGAGGTCGGAGCGAAACCTTGGATGGTATGAGTTGGCGGGTTTATTTGCCGTAAGGTTTTAATTCTGAGCTATATGCCTTTGCTCCGGTTCTCCATGCGCCTTAGGAATTCGCTCAGAATCAACACATAGAGTTCGTCCCCGAGGTATTTGTCTTCAATGCCGCTGTCGATATTCGGATTGTCATTAACTTCGATTACGTAGCCCTTGCCGTCTTTTTCCTTGACATCCACGCCATACAAACCGTTGCCTATCGGCTGCGTGGCTTTCAACGCCGCGTCCAATACGGCTTTGGGTACTTCAAAAGTCGGCAAGGTATCAAAATTTCCACTATCGGTCCGACTGCTGCCATGGCGGTAAATCTGCCAGTGGTTTTTGACCATATAGTAACGGCAGGCGTATAAGGCCTTGTTGTTGAATATGCCGATGCGCCAGTCAAAATCCGTATATAAAAACTCCTGGGCCAAAAGCAGCGCCGATTTTTGGAATAATTCATCGACTTTAAGCTCCAGTTCCGGGCGACTATGAACTTTAACAATGCCGCGGGAAAAAGAGCCGTCCGGTATCTTGATGACAACCGGAAAGCCGGCTTCGACTTCCAGTTTATCCAGGTGTCCGGTATTGCCTTTATGCAACAGCCAGGTTCTGGGTGATGGCACGCGATGCGTGCGAAATAAATCGGCAAGATATACTTTGTTTGTACAGCGCAGTATGGAGGTCGGATCATCGATCACCACCAGGCCTTCGGCCTCGGCTTTCTTGGCGAAACGGTAGGTATGGTGATCTATGGCGGTGGTTTCGCGAATAAACAGGCCGTCAAACTCTGACAGACGGATATAATGCTGCTGCGATATCAGTTCCACGTCAATGCCCAGTTGTCTGCCGATTTTGATGAATTTTTTGAGGGCGGCGCGGTTGCTGGGGGGTAATTTTTCCTCCGGGTTGATCAGGATGGCGAGGTCGTAGCGCGCGGCTTTGCGGGCACGTCCTTTGCGCCAGACTTTTTTGCTGAATTGGTCCAGCGCTTCGGCAAAAAACGTTTCCAACTCGTCATTCAGGCCACGGTGCGAGATGGCTTTTAAAGCAGTGATTTCCCATTGCTGTCGAAAGCGCAGCGTGACTTCCAGAATCGGGCAGGGAAAACGTTCAAACAAGAGTCTGGCCAATTCTTGAAAAGCCGGGTCGCGGGTTGTGCCAAAATAACTCAACAAGGTTATTTCGTTCTCTTTGCTGTAGCTTTTAAAAGCACGGGTCAATGTCGGAGACAGGTCTTCAAGCTGTAGCCGGTATAAGGACTTCTTGCCCAGATCGTTCAGGACTTTGACGGAAGGGATTACGTGATGCCCCCTGGCTTCGGCCAGCAGGGAACAGTAATAGCCGTCCGAAAGATAGCGATAGCTGCTGCAGAGGTTGATGACGCGGGTGCGTTGCTGCGTGTCGCTTTGTTCGGTCGCCAGATAGCTTTCAAAGGCCATCACTTGATCACTGGGATAATAAGGTCCCCAGTCGGAAAGATGATCGACAACCAGAATGGTACGCGCCATAGCGAATAAAAGCCTCAAGCAAAATAAATGATAATTTTGGAACCAGACCTATTTTTCTACAAGGTGTTTTTTTGAGCCTGGAAAAATATTTCATATTGGTCTGACTGGCGCTATGCTAGAGAAAAATTATTAGGAAATTATTATGTCTTCTTATCTTCCGGTCGCCGCTCTTGATACAGACGTTTTTCCTGTCAGCTATGCGATTGCCAGGCAACGCTGGCGGATTGAACTGGCTGCATTATCGTGTTCTAAAAAACATACGGCTTATCCCTGTGCCGGGGCCGGACCTGAAGGTGAGGCGTTGTTTACCGATGCGGTCTGGCTTGGTCCGGAAGATGCTTGCAGGGTGCTGGTGCTGATTAGTGGTACACATGGCATTGAAGGCTTTGCCGGGACGGCGGTGGAGATCGATTATTTGCGCTTGCTCGCTGCCGGACATGTTACGCTGCCAGCCAATACTGCCGTGTTAATGATTCATGCCCTGACGCCATGGGGCTATGCCTGGCAGCGCCGCTGTGATGCCGATGGCGTTGATCTTAATCGGAATGTGGTCGATTTTTCCAAGCCATTGCCTGAAAATCCCGGCTATGAATCGCTACGTTACGCCTTGTTTTTATCCGATGCCGGAGAAAGACGAGCGGCTTTTGCCGACTGGGAGCATAAGCATGGGCGCGAATCGCTTGAAAGCGCCATCAGTGCCGGACAGTATGTCGATGCGGACGGCCCTTTCTATGGCGGGCGGGCGCCTGCGCATGGCAGGCGGGTCGTTGAGGATCTTATCGATAAATATGGCCTGCGACAGCGCGATCTGGCCGTTATCGACTTGCATACCGGTCTTGGGCCTTATGGCTACGGTGAAATTATTTGCGACCATGAGCCGGATAGTCCCGGAACAAGCGTGGCTTGCCGTTGGTACGGCGATTCCGTGACCTTGCCTACCTTGGGTACATCCAGTTCCGTGCCCAAACTAGGTTTGCTCGATTATGCCTGGCATGCCGTTATGAACGAAAGAAGTTGTTATATCACCCTGGAATTCGGTACGTTCAAAACCGATCAGCTATTTGAAGTCCTGCTGCTCGATCATCAGCTGTGGGCGCAGTCGGATAACCGGCAGGCCCGGTTAGGGCACGGCAAGCTTATGCGTCATCATTTCTGTCCCAATGATCAGGCCTGGAAAGAAATGGTGCTGTTCCGGGCCAGGCAGGTCATTGCGCAGGCATTGCAGGGTGTATCGGCCTGATGACTATCGATAATATTGTAATCCGCCATGCCGGATTGGATGATCTGGATCAATTGGTAACGCTTGAAAATGCCAGCTTTGAGACCGACAGACTGAGCCGACGCAGTTTCCGGCACTGGATAACCACGGAACATCGCGCTTTGCTGGTTGCGGAAGTGGCCGGCAAGATCGTGGGTTATATTCTCATTATTTATCATCCCGGTACCCGCCTGGCCCGCATTTATTCGCTTGCCGTGGCGCATCAGCAACGAGGCTCCGGCATCGCCAAGTTGCTCATGGCGGCGGGCGAACAGGAGGCCATCGAGGATGGACGGTTGTACCTGCGTCTCGAAGTCGGCACCGACAATATAGCGGCGATTAATTTATATGAATCGTTGGGCTTCCAGAAATTCGGTGTTTACCATGATTACTATGAAGACCACAAGGATGCTTTGCGTTACCAGAAGCGCATCCGCCGTTATCGGGAAATACTGGAGCATAGGCCTGTGCACTGGATGAGGCAAACAACGCCGTTTACCTGCGGACCGGCCTCGCTGATGATGGCCATGCATGGACTTAACAAATCCTATGCGCCGTCTCAGGAGGAGGAGCTGAATTTATGGCGCGAAGCGACGACTATTTTCATGACTTCCGGTCACGGCGGATGCCATCCGGTTGGCTTGGCGCTGGCGGCGAAGCGCCGGCATTTTGCCGTTGAGGTCTGGATTAATCAGTCAGGGACGTTGTTTATTGACGGTGTGCGCAGTGAGGAAAAAAAACGGGTCGTCGAATTGGTGGATCATTGTTTTAAGCGCGAAGCCGAAGAGCAGGGCGTGAAAATACATTACGCCAATATCACCCAGACCGACCTGATCGATGCCTTTAATGCCGGAGCCATACCGTTGGTGCTGATCAGTACCTTCCGCATGGACCGCAAGAAAGCACCGCACTGGGTGGTCATGAGCGGTTTCGATGAAGATTGCCTGTATATGCATGATCCAGACCCGGAAGAAGGGCGCCAAAATGAGCTCGACTGCCAATATATTCCAGTGGCTCGAGAAGATTTTGACCGCATGTCCTGCTTCGGTAAAAACCGTTTGCGTGCAGCCGTCATACTCTGGTCGGCCTAGTTTATTAAAAAAATATTGTCCAGGGCTTGTATTATTGGATGAATTCAAACATAATGTCACCTCTTTAGCCGCTACGGCTGATTGTTTCATGGTAACCGTGTCGGTCCTCTCGCAACGATACGCTGTAAACCCCGCCAGGCCCGGAAGGGAGCAACGGTAGCAGCAGATTCGTGTGCCGGGATGTGGCTGGCATGGTTGCCGCCCAACTCTATAATCATCTTTCGAGCCTGCAATGAATTACCAGGTTCTCGCCAGAAAATGGCGTCCTCATAATTTCACAGAAGTTGTCGGACAAGAACATGTTGTCAAATCGTTGATGAACGCTTTGCAGCATGACAGACTTCATCATGCCTATTTGTTTACCGGAACCCGGGGCGTCGGCAAGACCACAATCGCCAGAATCCTGGCCAAAGCCATCAATTGCCTGAATCTGCAGGGGTTTAATCCTTGCGGAGAATGTAGTGTCTGTCGCGATCTTGATGAAGGCCGGTTTCTGGATTTAATCGAGGTGGATGCGGCATCCCGTACCAAAGTCGAAGATACGCGGGATTTACTGGATAACGTCCAGTATGCACCCAATCAAGGCCGCTATAAGGTCTATCTGATCGACGAGGTGCATATGTTGTCGGGGCATAGCTTTAATGCCTTGCTCAAAACCCTGGAAGAACCGCCTCCGCATGTCAAATTCCTGTTGGCGACTACGGACCCGCATAAAATTCCCGTCACCGTACTGTCGCGCTGTCTGCAGTTTAATCTGAAGCGCTTGCTCCCGACCCAGATCTTGCAACAGATGGAGTTTATACTCCAGCAAGAGAAAATCGAATCTGAAGACGCGGCTCTGAAATTACTGGCACGCGCCGCCGATGGCAGTATGCGTGACGGATTGAGCCTGCTGGATCAGGCCATCGTCTTCGGTAACGGTAGAGTGAGTGCGGAACAAGTTAGCGCCATGCTGGGCACCGTTGCCCAGCAGCCCGTGGACGATCTGTTAACAGCCCTGGCCGACGATGACGCTGCGGCTATTCTTGATAAAATCGATGAAATCGCCAATTTAACCCCTGATT
The DNA here is from genome assembly GCF_000746145.1 of Methylobacter sp. BBA5.1. Lineage (NCBI taxonomy): Bacteria > Pseudomonadati > Pseudomonadota > Gammaproteobacteria > Methylococcales > Methylococcaceae > Methylobacter > Methylobacter sp. BBA5.1. The sequence continues at coordinate 51,288 of NZ_JQKS01000018.1, read as the reverse complement.
TCAGTGATGTTTTGCAACAAATTCTGCAGTTTCTGCACCGCATAGCCATGGTTCAGCAAGTGCCTGGAGTCATCAATCATGAATTTGATGCCGACATGATTGCGGCGCTGGCCTCACGGTTCACGCCTGAAGATGTTCAGCTTTATTACCAGATTGGCTTGATAGGACAAAGAGATCTGGATTTGGCGCCCGATCCGCGCAGTGGCTTCGAAATGGTTATGTTGCGCATGCTGACGTTCAGGCCGGCAGTGCAGGAGCCGAATCCCGTCAAGCCGACCCAGTCTCCCCGAACTGTCCTTAAGCAGGAGACCAAGCCGCAGCAACCGCCTGTCACAGCAGTTAATCAGACTGAGCCTGTGCAAGCGCCAGTGAATGGCAAAGGCGACAATGACTGGGCTGAAATGATTGTTGCCATGAGGATTGGCGGCATGACCCGGGAGCTGGCCAATAACTGTATTCTGGAAAATATAGATGATAAAGTGTGCACATTAGTATTGGATCCAGGGCACAAACAACTGCGTAGTGCGGTCACAGAAGAAAAATTGCAAAACGCCCTGCGGCGTTACCGCGGCACATCACTGAAACTGGTGATTAATACCGAAAAAACCGTTATCGATACACCGGCGGTACAATTGATTAAGGCGCGGGAAGACAGGCAGCAGGCGGCTGTTGATGCTATTAATTCAGACGAGAATATTCAGGCTTTGAAAGAACATTTTGATGCCAGGGTGCTGCCCGGTACGATAGAGCCTGTTTAACAATATATTAGGAGTGAAACAATGAAGAATGCGCTGGGTAATCTCATGCAGCAAGCCCAAAAAATGCAGGAAGATATCAAGAAAGCTCAAGAAGAACTTGCATCCATGCAGGTGATGGGTGAAGCCGGTGGCGGCCTGGTGACTATCTTGATGACCGGCAAGCGGGAAGCCAGAAAGGTTACGATCGATGATTCTTTGCTGGCTGAAGACAAGGATATGCTGGAAGATATGGTTGCGGCCGCTATTAATGATGCCGTCAATAAAGTGTCAAAAATGAAAAAAGAAAAAATGGCTGATATAACAGCCGGCATTCCGTTGCCGCCCGGGTTCCAGATGCCTTTCTAGACATGCAGAAAAATGGCTTATTGGGCCAGTTGATACAGAGCTTGTGCTGTCTGCCCGGCGTAGGTCCCAAAACCGCTCAACGCATGGCTTTTCAATTACTCCAGCATAACCGCAACGGCGCCAGATTGCTGGCTGAAACACTGTTGCGGGCTATTGATGAAATCGGCTACTGCCGTGAGTGCCGCACGTTGACCGAAGATAGCCTATGCGGAATCTGCGCTGACAATTCACGCGACAGTTCCCTGATTTGTATCGTTGAGAATCCGGCTGATGTCTGGATTATTGATCAGGCCGCTGTGTTTAAAGGGCGTTACTTTGTCTTGCACGGACGACTGTCGCCGTTAGACGGCATCGGGCCGGATGAACTCGGCCTGGATATACTGGAACAGCGCCTGGCGACAGGCAGCGTAAATGAATTGATATTGGCCACGAGTTCAACGGTAGAGGGTGAGGCAACCGCATACTTCATTGGAGAACTGGCCGGAAAATATCATGTGCAAGCCAGCAGAATCGCCCACGGCGTACCGATGGGCGGCGAATTGGAGTTTATCGACAGCGGCACGTTATCTCATGCATTTAACGGAAGAAAACAAATTTAGATCCAAAACTCAAGGTGAAAACTATGGCTGATTGTTTGTTTTGCAAAATGGTTGCCGGCGAAATTAAACCGGATGTGGTTTTTGAAGATGATCGTATATTGGCATTCAGGGATATTAATCCGCAGGCTCCTGTGCATATTCTGGTTATCCCTAAAGTCCATGTCCCGACATTGAATGACTTGGATGATACCGAATTGGCCGGCCGACTGTTACAGACCGTCGTGAAACTGGCAAAGCAGGAAGGGTTGGCTGAAGACGGCTATAGAACGGCAATCAGTTGCAACAAGCGAGGCGGGCAGGAAGTCTATCACTTGCATCTGCATCTGCTGGGCGGCCGCCAAATGAAATGGCCGCCGGGCTGATCCTGGTTGCAACTATTAACGACAGGCCGTAATCCGGCAATTCCCCCGCTTTTATTACAGCACAGTTTATTATGAAACAAGGCGGCTCACTCATTGATGCGTGCCTGATTTTCCAGATACCTGACTTCTACCTCGGCCTGGCCTCGCAAGCCGATTTTTTTGGCGGCTCCTTCAGATAAATCAATCAATCTGCCCTTTTTAAACGGACCGCGATCATTTACCAGGACATCAACGTAAAGGCCATTACGCAAATTAGTGACGCGTACTCGGCTTGGTAATGGCAGCGTTTTATGTGCGGCTGACAGGCCGCCTGGTTTGAAACGGGTTCCCATGGCGGTACGGTTGCCGGATTCCGATCCATACCAGCTGGCGATGCCCCGTTCTCTGTAACCTTCCGCGGAATGCAATGGATAGTAGGTCTTGCCTCTTACTTTATAAGGACGGTTATAAGGCGCCTTGTGAGAATTAAGGGCGCCTTTATAAGCGGGAGGCGGTTGGTGGAATGGCTGAAATGGTGGTTCCGATGCGCAGCCATTGATTAAGCCGGCAAGCAGCAACGTCAGCCCGATATATCCATGTTGTAAATATGTTCTGCTAAAGCTGAAAACGGTTACTTGCCTATGCATAAATCTTCCTGTCAATCATAGTAATCTGTTGGGCTTTTATCTTTTTTCTTAGTGCTCAGACGGGAATGATTGTAACGGCCATTCTGATCTTTCCGGTGTTCGGCTAAAGCTATAGTTTAAGCTTTGATTTTTAAACAGCCCTTAAGAAATTCCGCCGACCCTTGATAAGAATCAGTTATTTCTAATGCTTGCCTGCATGTTTCATGACAAAATATGATTTAACTTATATGTGAGGAATTACTCTTTTATGAAAATTGCTATTTTGTCTCGTAACTCTAAATTATATTCAACCGCTCGATTGGTTGAAGCCGCCGAAGCACGCGGACATGAGGTACGGGTTTTGGATGTTTTGCGCTGTTATATGAATATCACGTCGCATAATCCGTCCATCCATTATCGGGGCGAGGATCTGACAGGATTTGATGCCGTGATTCCCCGTATTGGCGCTTCGGTCACTTTTTACGGTACTGCGGTGTTAAGGCAATTTGAAATGATGAATGTATTTCCATTGAATGAGTCTGTGGCTATCTCACGTTCGCGCGATAAATTACGCTCAATACAATTGTTGGCGCGTAAAGGTATCGGCCTGCCGGTAACCGGTTTTGCCAATAATCCGGATGACATTGAAGATCTGATCTCTCAAGTAGGCGGTGCGCCGTTAGTCATTAAATTATTGGAAGGCACGCAAGGGATAGGCGTAGTGTTGGCGGAAACGCATAACGCGGCCGAAAGTGTTATTCAGGCTTTTATGGGGCTTAAAGCCAATATTATGGTGCAGGAGTTTATCAAGGAAGCCGAAGGCAGCGATATTCGCTGTTTTGTCGTTGGCGATAAAGTAGTGGCTGCCATGAGGCGCCAGAGTGCGGCGGGCGAGTTTCGCTCTAATTTACATCGCGGCGGAACAGCTACGCTGGTCAGATTGACTCCGGAAGAGCGCTCTACTGCTGTAAGGGCCGCAAAAATCATGGGGCTCAATGTTTGCGGCGTGGATATGCTGCGCTCCAATCATGGCTCCGTCATTATGGAAGTCAATTCATCACCAGGGCTGCGGGGTATCGAACAAACCAGCGGCAAGGATATTGCCGATCTGATTATTCAATTTATTGAAAAACGTTTTGAAGCGCTGGGGGCGGCCAAGGATAAATCACTAGGCAGTAACCACCGTACACGTACACGGGGCAAAGGTTAGTTTTATTAGGTCGGGTCGCTGAAGGTCGGTCCAACCGCCGGCCATGGGTATTTGCCCTTTAGGCGCGGGCAAAAAATCAAGTTGAGGCAATGCTAAACTTATTCTTAACTACGATGTCTTTGTAGCGATAATTAAAAAAATCTTAACGGAGATTGATAAAAATATAAGCGGGTTCTTTATTGAGTTAAAGTTAAAATTTTAATGGTAATGTTTTTATTCTTTGCATGTTTTCATGGCAAGAATTAATAAGAAAAATTCTTTAATGTGAGTTTAAAAAATGTCTAAAACATCTTCTAAATCAGTTATCAAAACCAGTTCAAGAAGAAATGGCGCAGAAATTGAGCATGATGACAACGATCTGTTTGAAGATAACGAATATGCTTCATTTTCTGATGGTATTAAAAATGAGACTATAAAAAGGGATGCCCGAAGGAAGATTGAAATCTATTGGGAAAAGAAGCGGTTGAAGGAACAGTTGGATGATTTCGATGAGTCTGAATTCGATTTCTAATGATTTCGCTGATGCTGGATTGAAATTAAAAAAATATTAGAAACATTTAATTTTCAGAAGGGCGACCGGTTGGGTTGGTCGCCCAGTATTGGCTGTTATCAAGCGCAATAAGGTTTCGCGTAACCGTCTGTGTGCTTGATAGCCAGACATGGAAGCGCAAGGAGAAAATCAAGTATCAGCATCTTGCAGGCATAGGCGTGCCTGATCCTCTATCCATAAATCCGGCAGACCGTGTGTATCGATCGCTGGCGTTCTGTCGCTAAATCCGTTTTTGCATTGCGCTTCGGCAGATAATCGAATTCTTGCGCTATTAAACGCATTATTTATTAGAAGATCGCTCGCTTATATTGCAGTAATGCCGTATGGGTTCGCCGACATAGATCTGACGGGGGCGATAAATAGCAACGCGCTCACCATGGATCATTTCTCGCCAATGAGCCAGCCACCCTGGCATGCGGCCAATAGCAAACAGGACGGTAAACATATTGGTAGGAATGCCGGCTGCGCGCAATATCAGGCCGGAATAGAAATCCACATTCGGATACAGCTTGCGTGAAATGAAATAGTCGTCTTTCAGCGCGACTTCTTCAATTCGTCTGGCAATATCAAGCAGAGGGTCTTTGATGCCTGGCTTGTTGAGTAATATGTCGCAATGTTTTTTCAATACAATGGCCCGAGGATCATAATTCTTATAAACCCTGTGACCGAAGCCCATCAGGCGCTTGGCCGAGTTCTTGTTTTTGGCCTCGTTGATGAATTCAGTGCCATCGCCACCCTCCGCATGTATTTGTTCCAGCATCTTAATCACTTCCTGGTTGGCGCCGCCATGACGAGGCCCCCAGAGTGCGGAAATACCGGCGGAAATAACGGCATAGACATTGGCCATGCTGGAGCCTGCGGTGCGGACAGAAGAGGTGCTGCAGTTTTGTTCGTGGTCGGCATGTAATATCAGCAGCATATCTATCGCGCGCACGATATCATCGTCTAGTTGATAATCGCGTACCGGTGACGAGAACATCATGTTCAGAAAGTTGCGCACATAGGTGAACTTGATGGAGGGATAAACCAGCGGTTCGCCTATCGATTTTTTATAGGAAAACGCCGCAATGGTGCGTACCTGCGAAACCAGGTTCGCTACAATTTGTATTTCAGATGCTTCATCGAGGCGATCAAACACCGGATAAAAAGTCGATAACGACGCGACCATCGTTGCCAGAATCCCCATGGGATGCGAGCCGCGCGGAAAACCGTTGAAAAAATGGTGCATGTCTTCATGAATGATCGAAGAATCATTCAATGCAGTCGAGAAGTGCCGCAGCTGATCCACGGTCGGCAATTCGCCATACAGCAACAGGTAGGCGACTTCGACAAAACCTGAATGCTCGGCCAATTCTTCAATAGGATAGCCCCGGTAACGCAGAATACCTTTTTCGCCGTCAATAAAAGTGATGGCGCTTTCGCAAGCGCCTGTATTTCCATAACCGTCATCAAGTGTCACATAACCGGTCTGGCTGCGAAGTTTGGAAATATCAATCGCTTTCTCACCTTCAACCCCTATATAAGTGGGCAATGTGTAGGTCTTGTCGTCCAGGGTCAATATAGCCGGGGTTAGCGGCCTTAATCTATCGGTCATATATACTAAATCTCCAAAAACTAATGGGTAACCTGGTAATTGAAAATTATCTTGGTTACTGCAAGCTACTCACTTACTAATTGTCCATTATATCCGGTTCTTTCTTTCAGCTTTCAGTTTTCGTTAGCCCTTTGCCGAGAAAATAGGCCTTTCGCATGAAAGTAAGGTAACCTATTTTTCATGATCGTTGTGCTAAAGGAACCCAGCGCTTAAGCGTTACAAGTCATGTCAGTCATATGACAGGGAAATAAAGGTTTTCAACAATTCGGCGGCATCAGCCATGCCTTTATGCAGATGTTGCTCAATTTCCGCCATGGTAATTTCGCCGTCGGTTTTGCCGGCAGCCCAGTTCGCCACAACGGCAATCGTGGCATAATCCATATTCAGTTCCTTGGCCAAAGCCGCTTCCGGCATGCCGGTCATGCCCACCAGGTCGCAGCCGTCACGCTCCATGCGCCGTATTTCCGCGGCTGATTCCAGTCGCGGGCCCTGTTTGCAGCCATAGGTGCCCAATGGGGTTATTTTGAGGTGGGCTTGGGCCGCGGCGGTGATTAAACGGGAGCGCAGCTTTTGACTGTAGGGATAAGTAAAGTCTATATGAGTCACCTCATTGTCGTCTTCGAAAAAAGTATGCTTGCGGTCATAAGTGTAATCGATAATCTGGTCCGGAATGGCGATATGCGCGGGCTCCATTTCAGAAGTAATGCCGCCGACCGCGGCCACGGCAATGATTTGTTCGACGCCCAGTTCCTTAAGTCCCCAGATATTGGCGCGATAATTGATTTTATGAGGCGGTATGCGGTGGGGATTGCCATGTCTGGCCAGAAATATCACTTCAGTATGGCTCAGCTCGCCGGTAATGTATTCGGCCGAAGGCAAGCCGTAAGGCGTGGTGACGCGATCCCGCCTGATGATTTTCAGGTCATGCATTTGGGTGAGCCCCGTGCCGCCGATGATGGCCAGTTTGGTCATGATGTCATTTCCTCATTTTGTTCTTTGCAGGCATAAATGCCGGCTGCATTGCGTAAGTAGCCCTTGTAGTCCATGCCGTAGCCGAACAGGTAACGGTTCTCAACTTTCAGGCCGACAAAGTCTGCCGTTATCGGTTTTTCATGGTCGAGAATTTTATCAACCAGCACGGCGGTGAAGACCTCCGTAGCGCCCTGTTCCAGGCAATATTGGTAGACTGCCTGCAACGTGATGCCTTCGTCGAGGATATCATCGACCAACAGTACCGTTCTGCCTTTAAGCGGTGTGTCCGGTTTAAGAACCCATTTAATGTGGCCGCCCGAAGTCTGGTTTTGATAGCGGCTGGCATTGATGGCGTCCAGGGTAAGCGGTATCTGCAAGCGGGTCATCAATTTGCCCGCCGTGACCAGGCCGCCGTTCATGACGCAGAGGAATAACGGATTGCGCTCGGCCAGCCGGGCATTGATTTCTTGAGCCATTTTGTCCAGGGCGGCCTCAACTTCCTGTTCGCTATACAGTAAATCAGCGGTGGCTTGTACGTGTTTGATTTCTTCAAGCATGATTATAAATTTGATTGATTTGAGCTGAAATTTTTTGCCATTTCTCACAGTTGATTAACTGCTCGCGGTTCATTTGCGGTTTACCACGCATGTTGTTGAGCCGTTGCTCCCTGAGCGGGTCCTGGGTGATGGGCAGCGTATCGAGCACTTGTTCCGCGGCGCGCGGATTATTACAGATCAGTATCATATCGCAACCGGCTTGCTGTGCCAGCCTTGCGCGTTCAGGGAAATCGCCGACTGATGCGGCCCCTTCCATGCTTAAGTCATCACTGAAAACCGTGCCGTTAAAGTTAAGTTCCCTGCGCAAAATCTGCCGTATCCAAAACGGCGAAAAACCGGCCGGGCTGGCATCAATGTTCGGATAAAGCACATGTGCGGGCATAATGCCTTCCAGTCCTTCGGCGATGAGCTGCTTGAACGGCATTAGGTCTTTGTTCCGGATACTGTCCAGGTCTCTTTCATCGACAGGAAGGGTAAGATGAGAATCCAGCGCTACGGCACCGTGGCCCGGAAAATGCTTTCCCGTGGCTGCCATGCCGGCGGCATTCATGCCTTTTCTAAAGGCGCTTGACAGCCGCGTCGCCAGTTCATGGTCTGTGGAAAACGAGCGGTTACCGATAATTTCGCTGATGCGGCAATCGATATCAAGCACCGGCGCAAAGCTGAAATCGACGCCGACGGCCAATAATTCGGCGGCCATGAGCCAGCCGGCCGGCTCGGCCAGTTCAGGCGCCTGTGCATAACAGGCTGCTGGCGGCAGGCGGGTGAAGCCGTTTTGGAAACGCTGCACTCTGCCGCCCTCCTGGTCAACGGCAATCAGTATATTACCCTGACGCGCCGCGCGAATGCTCGCGATCAGTTCAGTGACTTGCTCGGGGCTTTCATAATTGCGTGAAAAAAGTATAACCGCTCCGGTATTCGGATGGTTTATTATTTCTGTTTCATGCGGAGCGAGAGTCAAACCCTCAACATCCAGCATGATGGGGCCGATAGGATAGTTACGTGTCATTGCCTGGTATTATTTTGAAAAGGTCTATAAGGCCTGATATTTAAGTTAAACGGAGTTGGATGTGCGTTTGTTTGTTTTATTATTAAGCCTTTTATTCATCCCTGCTTATACCGCTGTCGGAGATGAAGAAAAAATAGGGGCAATTATAGAATATTTGGAGATGAATCCTAAATTTACTGTTAATTTGGCCGAGCCGAGAAAATATCTTCAGGTAAACATCCAGTTAATGGTCGAGGGTGAAAAAGCGCTGGCAAGCATAAAAAAACATCTGCCGGCATTAAGACATGAGTTGATCATGCTCTACAGCGGCCGGTCTTTTGATACCTTGCAAACGATGGAGCAGCGTGAAGGGTTGCGGCAGGAAAGTATTGTCGCGATACGCGAGACATTGGAAAGACATGGAAGCAGCGAAGGGTTTAAGGACGTGTTTTTTACCGAATTTTTGGTTAATTAAGCCAGTCTAACCGGTCCCTAAGGCGCATGAGATTTTCCGTGATCTGCTGTTGCGTATAGGGAACGGCATCAAATTTTCCCCAGACCGGTGCCGGCCAGGCTTTATCGGTCTGGTAGCGGACGATGTGATGAATGTGCAGTTGCGGCACCTGATTGCCGATAGAGGCGATATTCATCTTGTCGGCTTTGTAAAGCGCGGCCAGGTTTTCCGCCAGATAACTGGATTCGTCAAGCAACAGTCCCCGCTCGGGTTTTGTCAGTTGATAAATCTCGCGCAGCCCCGCTTTTTCGGGCACCAGGATAAACCAGGGATACTGGCTGTCGTTCATCATCAGCAAGCGACTCAGTTGAAATCGGCCGACTTCGACGCAGTCTTGCTGGAGGCGAGGGTGCAGCTCAAATGCCATGGTTTTTATAACGATGCTTGAATTAATCGGAAAATTGGGGTTAATTTACTATTTTTAAAAAATTATAACAAACAGTAAAAAGGTCGTTCCATGTCCGCGCCAACCATTCCAATTCAAGACCTGCCTTCTGAGAATAAGCTGGCCGTATCGTTCCGGCTGCTATTGGGATTGTATGCCATTATTCCCGCTTGTTTACTGCTTCAGTTGCTTGATGTCGGATTTTGGCAAGGTTTTCTGCAGCGCTATTTGCCAAGCAGTCCCCACCATTTCATATTGTTTCAAATCGTTTTTGGCACGCCTCACATTATCGCCAGCGCCATTGTCATGGCAAGCAATAAGGAGTATCTGAAGTTTTATAAGCTGAAAATCATTTTAATGACTGTCGCGATAGCGGCTTTCTTCGGCATCGGTAGCCTGTTTATTCCCTATCTGGTTTTTTATGTGCTTGTGGCCTGCTGGACCGTTTACCATGTGCTTAAGCAGCAGCACGGCGTGGCCCGAGGCGTTTGTCATCTGCCGTCATGGGCGTTTTACCTGTTGTTGTGGCTGAGTGTGGCGGCCGGTATATTTGTTTATGTCGGCATATTCCTGAAAAACACCCTGGATGCACAGCAAACCGAATGGGTCAAGCATGCGGCGGCCGGCTTGTGCATCGGCCTGGCGCTAAGTACGGTGTTGTGTCAGCGCTATGCCACCACTCTATTTGGCAAGCTGTTTCTATGGGCCAATACCTTGCTTGTACTGAGCAGTTTTTATTTTTACAGCCAGCAGTATTATTTTCTCGCTATTCTGGTGCCAAGACTGGTTCACGATGCGACGGCTTATGTCTTCTATGTGACGCATGACTACAACAAGCATCATTCGCATCCCGGGAATTTTATCTACCGTTATGCCGCGCGCTGCAACGTACATGTTTTTGTCGTGCTGCCGGTGCTCTCCTTTGCGCTGGCGTTTACCTTGCAGAACTACGGAGATGATGCGGTGAATTTAATAACCATCTACCTTTTTGATGTGGAATTTCGTAAGGTCATTACCGTGGGTTTATTGGGCTACCTGGCGTTAATGCATTATTACACGGAGGCTTTTACCTGGAAGCAGGGTTCGCCTTATCGGCGGTTTATCGCTTTTTCAAAATGAATGAAGGGGTAAATAACAATTAAAAACTGATGTTACGCATGGTCGGTTTTTATTCCCGTTTGCCGCGCTGGGCGCCGCGGCTTTTGGACGTGTATTGCGGGTAATCGGCGGGGGCATGTCTGTGATGGATGCGAATTCACTTGAGCCCTATAGTTCGCATAGTGCGAATAGTGCGAATAGTGCGAATAAATTCGCACCTACATTGGAATCCAGAGGCATAGCGCCGTAGTGTAAAAGCCCTGCATGGGATTTTAGCTGGAAACAGGGCTGCCGCTTCGGCGTTTTATGGCCTGTTCTAAATGGACGGCGGGTGAGAGAGAGGCGGTGTCGATGCCTCTCTGAAGATTTCTTATTCGGTCAGTGAAAACCCGACTTTTATCGTTACTTGCCAGTGAGCAATTTTACCGTTTTCTATATTTCCACGGGTTTCGACAACTTCAAACCAGCGCAGATCATGAAGGGTTTTTGCGGCCTTGCTGACGGCATTTTCGATGGCTTCCTGCATGCTGACGGTTGAGGAACCGGTCAGTTCTATTTTTTTATAGATATGGTCAGTCATGATTGCTCTCTCTTTGCTTGTAGTAAAGGTCCAGTTCTTTTAGGCGCTGCGGAGTGCCTATGTCCATCCAGAAACCATCGAATTTTTGTCCCGATATTCTGCGTTCCGGGATGGCCGTCCGCAGCAACGGCGCTAGTTTAATTTTTCCGACCGGTGTATTGCCAAATAGTTCAGGACGGTAGAGTCCGATTCCGCTAAAGGTGAATTTTTCCAAGCCGTTTTCAATGACCTTGCCGGTCTTATCAAGGCCGAAATCACCCTGTCTATTGTGCTCCGGATTGCCGACTAATACCAGATGCGCCAGATCAATATTGAGGTTTTTCAGTTCTGCAAACGGGAAGTCCGTGGCAATATCGCCATTGACGACCAAGAATGCCTCCTTGCCCAACAAGGGCAGGGCATTGATAATGCCGCCGGCCGTTTCCAGTCCCTGCTCGCCTTCGGGCGAGTAGCGAATTTCGGCGCCGAACCGTTCGCCATTGCCAATCCGCTGTTCAATTTGCTGGCCCAGATGGGCGTGATTGATGATGATTTCATGGAAACCCGCCGCGACCAGTTGCGTGATCGTGTGTTCGATAAGCGCTTTTCCGGCAGCGGGCAGCAAGGGTTTGGGGGTGTGATCGGTCAAGGGGCGCATTCTCTCACCGCGTCCTGCCGCTAAAATCATGGCTTTCATAGTCTGGGCAAGACCTGTTCGTGTAGAAACCGGCCAAAATCGGCTAATTCAGGGTAGCTAGCGCAAACGGCGGTGACGTAATTCAGCGTGCGAGGTATGTCTTTCAGATAGCCGGGTTTGTTATCCCGGATATGCAGGCGTGAAAAAATGCCGATGGCTTTCAGGTGCCGCTGCATGCCCATCAGGTCGAACCAGCGTTTAAAGCGAGGCGGATCGCAATCGATCAGGCCTGCCTGCAGGAGGCGGTGATAATACCGCGTCATCCACTGGTCGACCTGCTGTTCGGGCCAGGCTATATAACAGTCGCGCAGCAGCGACACCAGATCATAGGTGATAGGCCCGATAACGGCATCCTGAAAATCGATCACGCCGGGTGAATCGGCTTCCAGCACCATCAGATTGCGCGAGTGAAAATCGCGATGCACGCAAGTAGTCGGCTGCTCCAGCGCCGAGGCGATCAGTATTTCATGCACCGCGTTTCGCAGTTGCTCCGGCATGGCGATGTCCAGCGATCGCTCTAGAAACCAGTCATCGAAAATAGCCAGTTCCCTTTTCAGTAACGGCTCGTCGTAGGCGGGCAGGTCGCTGCCGATTTGCGGCGTTTTGGTTTGCAGCTTAAACAAGCTGTCAAAGGCGCTTTGATATAAATCGGCGGCGGTATGCTCATTCAATTGATCCAGTAAGCACTGGGAACCGAAATCTTCCAGCAATAAAAATCCGTCGCCGGGGTTTTGTTGGAAAATAGTCGGTACATTGACTTCAGAACGCGCCAGCAAACCAGCGATTCTTATGAAGGGTTCGGTGTTTTCTTGGGGCGGAGGCGCATCCATAACGATAAATTGGCCTTGCGGCGCCTTGATTCTGAAGTAGCGCCTGAAACTGGCGTCACTGGAAGCAGATTCACAAGAGCGAATATCCAATAATAAATCGTTTTCGAGCCAGTCGAGCATGGATAATGCTCTTAAGTCTTCGGGCATCATGAGGAATAGAAGAGTTTAGTTATAATGCTGCAGTAAATAAGGTAAAATGCTGAATTCAGCATTTTATCGATTTGTGATTCTTTAAGCTACTAAACTTCTATCCTCTATGCGGCGCCGCTTATTTCTGGTTTTCTTACCCTCTTTTTACGCATCTCTCGGTTTTGCCAATGAAGCAGTTTGGAATTGCGAGCAAAACAAGGACAGCAAGGAGTGGGTTTGCGTTGGCGAAGCGAAGCCAGCCGGGAAAACCGATGAGGCACAAGCGGCAACTCAACCCGCACCGGTTGAAGAAACGCAGCCACCGGTTGTTCCTGAACCTGTTCAAGCCGCACAGCCAGCAGTTCCCGAGCCTGTTGAAGAGACCGAACCGGTTTTGGCCAAACCTGTAGAAGACCTCGAGTCAGCCGCCACTGAGGTAGTGGAAAACGAAACACCGGTTGTAGTCGATCCTGAAGATAAGCGGCGGGTAGTTGTCAAACGCCCCGTCGTTATCGATCCGAATGAACCGGTTCCGGTTGATCTGGGAAGCACCAAAACCGTCAGCGTTGCAAAAGCACAGCGGCGTCCGGGATGGAGTTGCGCGCCCGGTGAGGAAAACCAGAACTGGAGTTGCAAGCTGGAGGGTAATGATCCGAAAGGCCAGGCGCAGATTGTTGCCACGGATGAGACTAAACCGGGGCTGCTGCTGGATCCGGCATTTGATTGGCAACAGGAACAAATCTTTACCACCTTGCACTCGCAGTTGAAATATGATCCGTGGGAAAATTGCATGGTGGATACCCCGGTATCGCCGACGTTTGTGCCGGAAAAACACTTGCGGGAGACTTCGCCGCTGGAGGTTCGGTCGGACTATTCGGAACTTTTCGATACCGAAATCAGCAGCTATTTCGGCAATGTCCAAATTAATCGTGCCGATCAGCACATTCTGTCGGATATGGCTAATTATGATACGGTTTCGGAAACGCTCGATCTGCAGGGCGATGTTTATTACAGCGAAGATGAACTGGCCTTGTACAGCGATACGGCCGTACTTAATTTGGCCACTGATCAGGGCAGGCTGAGGGATACGATGTTTATAGCGCCGGCGGCACCGATCAGAGGGCGGGCGCAAGTCGTTTACCGCGACAGCAAGACCCTGTCCCGCTATAAAGAGGTCGCCTATACCAGCTGTCGTCCCGGCAACCAGGATTGGGTGGTCCATGCCTCCGAATTGAAACTGAATGATATAACCGGCCAGGGCTCGGCCAGAAATGCCTGGCTGGAGTTTAAAGGCACGCCTGTATTCTATTCGCCTTATCTTTCGTTTCCTATCGATGACAGAAGGTTGTCCGGTTTCCTGGCGCCTTCTTTCGGCAATACGCAACGCGGGGGATTCAATGTATCCGTGCCTTACTACTGGAATATCGCCCCTAACTACGATGCGACTTTAAGACCTCGTTACCTGTCAAAAAGAGGCATTTTACTGGGCGGCGAGTTTCGTTATCTGACCAAGATGACAGAAGGCAAGTTAAATCTCGAATTCATGCCCGACGACAGGTTGCGGGATCAATCACGGTATTTTGCCAAGATTTTAAACAGCACCCGGTTCACGCCGCATATCAGTTCATATCTGGATCTCAGTTATGTATCTGATAAGGACTATTTCAATGACCTTGGAAATGCGCTGAGCCTGACTAATTTAAGCTATTTGCACAGCCAGGCGAATGTCAGTTATGTCAACAAGGGCGTTTCATTTATTAACCGGGTTGAGAATTATCAGGCGATTGACAAGGCAATACGGCCGCAAAACCGCCCTTATCGGAGATTGCCGCAAAGTATTTTGAATCTGAACCACAGCTTCGATTTCATGCCGCTCGATGCTGCCATGAACACTGAATATGTCAATTTTCAGCATGATCATCTGGTAAATGGCCAGAGGATCAATGTCAAGCCATCAGTCAGTTTCCCGCTGGAAACGGCCGGTGCTTTTTTAAGGCCGAAATTTTCCCTGCAGCATACCCAATACCTGTTAAGCAAGCAGGAAACAAGAAATTTAGGGCAACCGGATTCCATTTCCAGAACCCTGCCTATCGCATCCGTCGACGGCGGCCTGTTTTTTGAGCGTGAATTCGACTTTGGCGAGAATTCCTTCAGGCATACGATAGAGCCGAGGTTATTCTACCTGTATATTCCCAAAGACGATCAGGACGACATACCGTTGTTCGATACCTCGCTCTATGATTTCAACTTCAGCAGTTTGTTCAGGGAAAACCGCTTCAGCGGCAACGACAGGGTACAGGATGCAAACCAGATCACGGCCGCCCTTACTTCGCGTCTGGTCGATTCTGAGACCGGCAGGGAAAGACTCAGATTCGATATCGGTGAGATTTTCTATTTCCGGGATAGGGAAGTCGGTTTATGCGGCAGCTATTACTCACCGTTATGCACAGTTAACCGGCCGCTTGAAACCAGCCGTTTTTCCAACCTGGTGAGTGAACTAAATGTCCGGTTAACGGATCATTTATCGGTTGACAGCGGTCTACAATGGAGCCCGGATGTCAATGACATCGTCCGAGGTGATGTCATGCTGCATTATATTAATCATCCCGGTGAAATTATCAATATCGGTTACCGGTATAGAAAAAATACGGTCGTGACTTTCCCTGACCGGCGCAATGATATTATCCAAAGCGATATTTCATTCCATTGGCCCATATACAACAACTGGTATGCGGTGGGGCGCTGGCAGTACTCCTTGCTCAATAATGCCACGCGGGAAAGCTTTTTCGGCTTTGAAAAAGAGAACTGCTGCTGGCGTTTCCGCGTGATCGGCCGGCGCTGGGTGAACACTGCCGTCCTTAATGTGTTTGGCGATACCGCTATCTCTAATGTCGATTTCGCTAATCTCGATCCGGAAGGCGAAAGCCAGACCGGCGTATTTTTCCAAATAGAGCTTAAAGGCTTGACCGGTGTGGGAGAAAAACTGGATGAGTTCTTTGAAGAGAATATTTATGGTTACCGGAAACCGACGAAATAATTTTTCAAAAAAATATGAAAAAATTGATTGTACCTGTACTGCTTTGTAGTTTATTTTTCAGCGCTTTTGGCGCAGTGCATGCGGAAGTGCTGGATAAAATTGTTGCTGTCGTTGAAGATGACGTGATTCTTGACCGTGAACTGGAGCGGGAAGTCGCGGCTGTCGTGCAGCGAATCGAGGCCAATAATGCCGTTGTGCCGCCGAGTTATATCCTGCGCAAGCAGGTGCTGGAAAGAATGATTATCGATATGCTGCAACGTCAGATGGCTGAGAGAGCCGGCATCACGGTGACCGAGGAAATGCTGAACAGCCAGGCGACTGAGATTATGCGAAGAAATAATATGACTGCCCGGGAGTTTCGGGCCGAGCTGGAAAGTCAGGGCATCAGCTACCAGGGTTTTTTGGATACCATGCGTAATGAGATTATTATCAACCAGTTGCGCGGACGGGAAATTGGCGGGCGCATCAAAGTGACCGACAGAGAGGTTGAACACTACCTGGAAACCCAGGGCAAGATTGGCGAGGAGGCGACTCAGTATCATCTTGGCCATATCCTGATTGCCGTTCAAGAAGCCGCGTCGGCGCAGGAAATACAAAAAGCCTGGGCCAAAGCCAATGAGCTGGTTGAAAAACTGCGCGCGGGCGGCGATTTCGCGCAGGCGGCGATGAGCTATTCAGATGATGCCAATGCCTTGAAAGGCGGCGATCTGGGCTGGCGCACCAAGGGCGATATACCGACCATGTTTGCTAGTGAGGTCGGGGACATGAATCCGGGCGATATCGCCGACCCCATTCGCAGCCCGAGCGGTTTTCATATTGTGAAATTGCTCGAACAAAAAGGTTCGGAGCAGCATATCGTCACTAAAACCAAAGTCCGGCATATCCTGATCAAAACCAATGAGCTGATCGATGATGCCGAGGCAAGAAAACGCTTGCTGGCCTTGAAAGAGCGGCTGGCAAACGGCGAGGATTTTGCAGCGTTGGCGCGCGCCCACTCCGACGACAAAGGATCGGCATTAAAAGGCGGTAGTCTCGACTGGGTCGGCCCCGGCGATTTGGTAAAGCCGTTCGAAGACGCCATGGAGCAACTGGCTACCAATGAAATCAGCGAGCCCGTGCAGACACAGTTCGGCTGGCATTTAATTCAGGTTCAGGATAGGGAAAACAAGGATAATAGCGACGAGTACAAAAAGAATCAGGTCAGGGAAGCCATACGCAAACGTAAAATTGAAGAAGAAACCGAACTTTGGATGCGCAGGCTGCGTGATGAAGCATTTGTGGAAATTTACCAGGATAGACTCTAAAGTAGTGCGGTTAACAGCGATCGATCGTAAAACAGGATGAATGACAGGAATAGTGTAACGGCTGAAGCGGTCAGCCAAGCCGAACCGTTGACAAAACGTTTGCGGCAGATTTTAAGCAGCCAGAACCTGGAGGCCCATCGTGCCGTCATCAAGGAAATAGCCGCTGAACTGGATGCGGATATTTTGGATTGCGCCGCGGCTTTGGTTTATTTAAACCAGTCGGCGGCGACTATATCGTCCATTGGTTTATGGGAGGAACAAAAGCCGGCCATCAAACCGCCGCCGTCACCCGGTCTGCCGCCTATCAAAATGATACGCTATCGCCTGGACATAGGCCGAACCCATCATGTTACGGTAGAAGAAATCAGAAAGGTTCTGGTTGAAGAATCCGGCGTTGATAAGAATAATATCAACAGAGTCGATATTCATGGTGTCTATACCATTATCGAATTGCCGGCCGGCATGCCGCCGGATATCTTTCAACACCTGAAAACAGTGGAAATCAATCAGCAAAAATTGAACATAACGCGTATAAAAGCGCGCAGTAAAAAACGTGGAAAAGGCAATTTTCGGCGCGGGCGGCAGCGTTCCGCGCAATTGGATAATCAGGGCACCGACCTGTCGGGCATCGTAGGCTAAACACCGACATAAGGATTGCGGCGCATTTCCTCGCCAAAGGTAGACATCGGGCCGTGGCCGGGAATGAACGCGACCTGTTCGCCCAAAGGCCATAAATTATTTTTTATGGAACTGATCAATGTATGAAAATCGCCTTTAGGAAAATCGGTCCGTCCGATTGAGCCTTTAAACAAGACATCACCCACAATCGCCAGTTGCGACTGACGGTGATAAAAAACCACATGGCCGGGCGTATGTCCCGGACAATGCAATACCTCTAGCGTTTCTTCCCCGACTGTGACCTTATCGCCGTGCACCAGCCAGCGTGTCGGTTTGAACTTATGGCAGGCAGGAAAGCCGAAGGTCCGGCATTGGGCCGCAATGGCATCAATCCAGAACTGGTCGTCGCGGTGAGGGCCGACAATGGGAATACTAAAGGAAGAGGCCAGTTCATAAGTGCCGCCAATGTGATCGAGATGGCCATGCGTCAGCAGAATGGATTCCAGCATCACCTGTTCCTGCTCGATGGCGTCCAGAATCAGGTCGACATCACCTCCCGGGTCAACGACAGCGGCCTTGCCGGTTCGCTCGCAGATCAGCAGGGAGCAGTTTTGCTGAAAGGCCGTGACGGGAATAATGCGGTATTTCATATAGACACACTCTAAATAAAACGATTTTACCATCAACCTATCAGATGCAGTTCGATCAAATTCATGACCGAGGTAGGTTAAAAATAAAAAAACTGTTATTGTGATAATTATGACTACTATTCAATATATTGATACGCCGGAAAAGCTAAGTGCGTTGTGCCGGCAAATCTTGACAGAACCCTGGCTGGCGCTGGATACCGAGTTTTTGAGAGAAAAAACCTACTTTCCAAAGTTCTGCCTGTTGCAGATTGCCACGCCCGAATGGGTGGCCTGCGTCGATCCCATCGCGCTGCCCGATTTAAGCGAACTTTTCGACGCATTGTACAATCCCGCCATTATCAAGGTCTTCCATTCCTGCAGACAGGACCTGGAGATCTTCTTTCAATTAAGAGGCAGCATCCCCGAGCCGATTTTCGATACCCAAATAGCCGCGCCTTTGCTGGGCTTTCAGGATAATCCCGGTTATGCCATGCTGGTGTCCAGCTTTCTCAATATCAACCTCAGCAAAGCGCATACGCGCACCGACTGGACCGTACGGCCGTTAAGCGAGGAGCAGTTGCGCTATGCGGCCGATGACGTGATTTATTTGTGTCAGGTCTATCTGATCATGCGCCAGAAGCTTCAGGAGCTTGGCCGTTTCGACTGGCTGAAAAGCGATTTTGAGCTATTGAAGAATCCCGAACTCTACCTGGTGTCACCGGAAAAAGCCTGGTTAAAGGTCAAGGGTAAAAACAAATTGACAGGTCGGCAGCTGTCGATTGTCCAGGTACTGTGTGAATGGCGCGAACGTACCGCGCAGGTTGAAGACAGGCCCAGAAGCTGGCTGATGCGCGATGATATGTTGCTTGAACTGGCCAAGCTTCAGCCCGGTACCGTCAGCGCCCTGGCCGAAGTGCGCGGCATTAACGAGCGCACCGTCAACCGATACGGAAAGGTGCTGTGCCAGTTGATCAACGACGCCAGGCAACGCCCGCCCGTTCCGTTGCACGAAAAAGGCAGACCCGCCCGGAAAACGCAGCAGCAGGAAGCCATACTGGATATTTTGACGGCGCTGGTTCGGGTCAGGGCCGAAGAGAACTCGCTGAATCCAGCCATTCTTGCCACACGCAAAGACCTGGAAGTACTGCTATTCAACGATGACGACGAGTGCTCGTTACTGCACGGCTGGCGCTTCAGCATGGCGGGCAGGGAACTGGTGGGACTGCTGAAGGGCGATTTTTTGATCGGCATCGAATCCGATAAACTGAATATCGTCAATAAACCCGCCTTATAACGGCTGTCATGCGCTAGCCTGGGGATATTTGCCTCGAACGAACAGAACTGTCTGGATACAGGCGCCATGACCTGCGGGCGACTTTCCCTACCGTATGCATAAGCCCCAAGGAAAGTGTTTATGCCGGGCAATGACTGAATCAGTTCCCGTCCAGGCAGTCGTTCGCGGTTTTATGCCTTGAATTGATGAGATGAGACAGCAGTCATCAAATGCTTGATGGCAGTGATTAATCGTGCGCTGCCAGCGGATGATGGGCGACATCTTCCTGACGGATCACTTCCTCGGCTGTCGGCGTGCCCTCAACGGCGCGCTTGATCGCCAGCATCGTGGCCTCGTAATTCCAGTCCTGGATTTTATTATTGTCCTCGGCTTCCCAGTGGATAAAAACGCCGACACAGATAAAAATATCGTTGGCTTCCTCCAGCGGTATGACGCCCGTTTTAACGCTGTCGGCAACCGCCTTGGCGACGCCGCGCTCGGCCGGACCGAACATTTGCGTGGCCTGTTTCTCGTTTTTGATTTCGACTTTATTGAACATGACCGTATTGGGCTTGGCCATCAGATTGGGCGCCACCAGCGCCAATAAAGCGTTATCCCCGCGCTTCTGATTAGTCAGTGTAATGCAGAACGCCGTTTCGGCGGCGCTGCCGCGCGGCCCCATGATCAGGTCGACATGCGCCAATTCATTGCCTTCACCTACAAGAGCTTCACCTACCAGTACTTTGTCGATTTTTGACATTTTCATTTCAGCCTCTCCTGTTAAGTTCACAAACCAAACATGAATTAAAAAGAAGACAGGCCGGCGGCAAAATAGTTTCGCCCGGAAGAGGTTCGCAATGCGCGTCAATCCAAGGGCCGCAAGCGTCGCCTTGTCCTGGCAGTGGTTTTCCGGACGAAATAATTCGTCATCCTGTCGAAAAACTCATGCAAAACCAGCGCCGCCAGTATCAGCGCCGTACCGGAAACGATTTTCATGGTCAGCGGTTCATGATTGACCGTATGGCCAAGCATCAGTGCCAGTACCGGCGAGAGCAGGGTAATCAAGGCCACGCGCGTAGCGGCCAGATGGGCCAGCACATAGTAATAAAGCACGAAGCCGATAGTGGTCGCGATAACGCCTAAATAAATAATCGAGGCCAAACTGGCAAGCGGCAAGGAAACCGGCCATTGCCCATCGGCCAGCCACCAGGTCAGCCAATAGGCCGGCACCGCCAGCAGCAAACCGCCGGCGACCTGTGACAAAGCCGGCAGTTGCGCGTGGATGCGCTGCACCCAAACGGCACTGGCCGATTGCAGGCCGGCGGCAACCAGTACGCCGGCGATACCCAGCACCGCCTCCGGACCGAATTGCAAGGCCGATCCGAACATGATGGCCAGACCGCCAACGCCTAGGCCATAAGACAACAATTTGCCCGGCGACAGGCTGCGTTCTTTCAGCCAGAGCGCCGACAGCAGCGCCGTGATCAACGGCGACAAGCCGAATATCACCGATATCCAGCCGGAAGGAATGAACTGCGCAGCCCAGTAAACCGACAGCATGGCGCCGTAGATTTGCAGGGCCACGGCCAGATAAGTCAGCAGCGCCTTGCCGTGCCAGGCCAAACGTTGCCGCAGCATTAACAGCAGCGTTATTACACAGACAATTCCGATGCTCATGCGGCCGGCCACGCCGAACAAAAAACCCGGCCCTTCGCCGCTCCATTTGATCGCCAGCGGTGTAGTGGCCCAAATTAAAATGATACTGAGGTAGGCTAATGGGATGCGCATCAGAATAAAATCGCGGTAGTTGATAAATTTGTCGGCATGATGTTTCAAAGAGGTGGGATAAAGCAGTGTTAGTGGTTTAAATCAACTGTTATTAATCAGGAACTTGATGGTTTTTTGAGTTTCCAATAATCATAAAATCTGTCCAGTCCATAATCAGCATAAACGGGTGATCAAGATGGCGACACGCAATTCCAGAATAACCGAGTCCAGTTATGAAGCCGCGCGCGATTATCTGCAAAGACAGCTGGAGGCGCATTCCTGGTGGCCCACGGAACAGCCCGGACTGGCCCGGCAAGAGTTTAAGCTGATGCAGGGCGATGCGCGGGCGCTGAACGTCTGGTGCAAGAAGTGGCTGGATGCCGGGCAAATGCGGCAGCTGTCCAAAGCCATGCAAAACCATGAATGAACAGCCGGCGGCACTTGTATTGCTGTCAGGCTGTTTTTTTACGCGCGACAATCACGCCGTCCCGCGTCGGGTTGATAAAACTGTCAAAATCGGGATCGTTAAAGACCAACAGATTGTGCTCCAGTATCGCCTCGGTCCAGCCCGGCACAATATCGACAAAATTTTCCGCCGCCACGCGGCCGTGCCAGAGCACATTATCGGCGATATACAGGCCGCCGGGGCGGACGCGGTCTCGGGCCATTCTCCAGACCTCAGGATAATCGCCTTTATCGACATCGTTGTAGCAGATGTCAAACAGTCCTTCGGTTTGAGCGAAGATGTCCTGTGCCGATCCGGTATGAAAATCGACCCTGTCCCATAACCCGGCGGCGCTGAGATAGTCCCCCGCTTTCCGCAGATTGATGGCATCGCCGTCGCTGCAGATCACGGTGCCTTCAGGACCGACCGCGCGCGCGAACCAGTAAGCCGAATAACCGTAACCGCTGCCGAACTCGAATACGCGCCGGGCACCGATGCTTTTCGCCAGCGTTTCCAGAAAAATACCCACCAGACGATCGACGATGGGGAAATTATGCTGCCTTGCATACTCTTCCATCTCGGCCAATACCGGGTGATCGGTAGGGCCGGTGAGGCTGAGCAGGTAGTTCTCGATGGCCGGATTGACCGGAACGATAACGGAGGGATTCGCTATCGTGGGGGATTGCCTGTTGGCCATTATCTGTTCCTCGCTGTGAAATGATGGGAGAGTCATTGTATTTTATTATTTGCGGACGCCAGGCGAAAAATTTGCTTGCGAACGCCCCCATCTGACATCGTAAGCCCTCGGCTCGTTTAACAGAGCGCTAAAAAATTTTTCCAGTCCCGAAACGACCAGAACTTAGCGAGCCGATTGCGGGTCACAGGCCATAATGGGCGCGAGGACCGCTTTATGATCAACAAAGAAGTTTCCGACAGATTGCGGGAAATTGCCCGATTGCTTGAGGATCAGGGCGCCAATCCGTTCCGTTCGACCGCCTATCTACGGGCCGCGGTTACGGTTGACGAACTCGACCGGCCGGTGTCCGAGATCGTCGAAAAGGAGGGCATCGACGGCCTGACCGAACTGCCCGGCATCGGCTCCGGCATCGCCCGCTCGATCTGCGAATACGCCACCACAGGGCGCATGAGCCGGCTGGACAGCCTGAAAACCGGCCATGATCCCATCGAACTGTTCGAACAGATTCCGGGCATCGGCCCGACCCTGGCGCATCGCTTGCTGGAAACGCTGCATATCGATACGCTGGAAGAGCTGGAAATGGCCGCGCATGACGGGCGGCTCGCGGCCGTGCCGGGCTTTAGCCGGAACAAAACCGAAATGATCCAGGCCTGGCTGGATCGCATTCTGGGCTATCGACGCCCGCGTAAAAAAACGCAGGCGCCGACCGTCGAGGTGCCGATCGAATTACTGCTGGAAATCGACTATCTTTACCTGACCAAAGCCGACGAGGAAGAACTGCCCAAAATCGCGCCCAAACGCTTCAATCCGTCCGGCGAAGCCTGGCTGCCGATCATGCACAAAACCCGCAACGGCTGGCATTTCACGGCCTTGTACTCGAACACCTCGCGCGCCCACCAACTCAACCGGATCAAGGACTGGGTGGTTATTTACTTCTACGACGACCAGCATCATGAAGGGCAATACACGGTCGTCACCGAAACCAAAGGACCGCTGCAGGGCAAGCGCGTCGTGCGCGGCCGGGAGCGCGAATGCCGCGAGTTTTACGCCCGGAGATCGTCCGCTTTAGGATAGCCCGAAAATTTCATAAAACCACAGAGAACACAGAGAGCACAGAGGATACAAACGACCTCAGGGACAGATATTTGCTCCTCTCGGCACACCGCTACGCTGCTCCTGCGTTGCTCTACTTCCTGCAGCCATGCGATCGTTCGTAATGAAATATCCAGGTTAAATACTTCGCGCAGCGGCAACCGCCGCCTGTCCCAATGCCAGGCCGCCGTCGTTCATCGGATAGCGCTGCGGCGACAGGACGGTCTTGCCGGCCAGCCGCAATTGCCGGGATACGGCTTCCAGCAGCAGCCGATTCTGGAATACGCCGCCGCTGAGCACAATACAGTCGGCGCTGGTCTGACGGCAGAGCCGGTTCAGCCGTTCGACGGTCGCGGCAATCAGGCTGTGATGGATGCGGGCGGCGATGCGGGCTCTGTCCGTGCCGCATTGGAGATCGGCCAGTACGGCTCGCCATAAGCCGCGCCAGTTTAATTCCTGCAGGCCGCCGTCGTTATCGGCCGTCCAGGCTTGCGGGTAGGGCCGTTCATCGGCGAACAGCGGCGTTGCCAGCGTTTCCAGCGCAATCGCGGCCTGGCCTTCGTAATGGACCTGTTCGGCATGCAGGTCCAGCGCGGCGGCAAAGGCGTCGAACCAGCGGCCGCAGGAACTGCTGAGCGGCGAGTTGAGCTGTCTGGCAATCATCGTCGCCAGCGTATCCAGCGGCTTGCCGGTCAGCAATGTGATGATGTTCAGCCCGTCGAATTCCTGCCGCAGCGCCGGCCAGTCAAAATAATGCAGCAGTTGCGCATAAGCGTTGCGCCAGGGTTCGCGCATGGCCTGGGCGCCGCCGGGCAGGGCGATGGGCTGGAAATGGCCGAGCCGGGTGTAACTTCGGTAATCGGCCAGCAAGAATTCGCCGCCCCATAGCGCGCCGTCATCGCCCAGTCCTGAACCGTCGAAGATCGCGCCCAGCACCGGGCGCGTATCCAGGGGTATGCCATGCTCGGCCAGACAGGCGGCCAGGTGGGCGTGGTGATGCTGTACCGCGACTAGCTCCGCTGGTTCTATTTCCGCCAATGCATGCCCGTACTCTGTAGACAGATAGCCTGGATGCAGATCGACGGCGATGCGTTTGGGCGTGAAGCCGAATAACCGCCGGTACAGCGCAATGGCATTGCGGTAATCGTGCTGCACGGCGGCGTTTTCCAGGTCGCCGATGTGCTGGGAAACGATAGCCCGGCCGTTGTTCAGCAGACAGAAACTGTTCTTCAATTCCGCGCCCATGGCCAGAATGTTATCGGCCGCTTCGAAGCCCGCCGGCAGGGGCAGCGTCTCCGGACTGTAACCGCGCGCCCGCCGCAGCTGCCGGATACGGCCGTCCATCAGCCTCGCCACCGAATCGTCCAGCCGGTTGACGATGGCCCGGTCGTGCAGCAGCCAATAATCGGCGATGCCGGCCAGCTTTTCCCGGGCTTCATCGTTGTCCGTGCATTGCGGTTCGTCGCTGATGTTGCCGGAGGTCAGCACGATAGGCGCGTCCAGCGCCTGCATCAGCAGACTGTGCAAAGGCGTGTAGGGCAGCATGAAACCCAGCTTGTCGTCATCCGGTGCGATGCCGGGCGCCAGCGTCATGCCGTGCGCGGCCAGCAGCACGATAGGAGCGGCTTTGTCATGCAGAGCCCGGCTTTCCTGTTCGCCCAACCGGGCGTGGCGAGCGATCATGTCCGCATCGCGGGCCATCAGGGCGAACGGTTTGGCATGGCGCCGCTTGCGTTGCCGCAGCCGCGCAACGGCGTTCGGATCGGCGGCATTGCAGGCCAGATGAAAGCCGCCCAGGCCCTTGACGGCGACGATAACCCCCTGCCGAATCAGTTCGGCCGCTTGTGTGACCGGATCATCGCAATGCCAGGTTTCCCTGTTGTCATTCTCCAGCCACAGCCTGGGGCCGCAGTCGGGACAGCAATTGGCCTGGGCGTGGAAGCGGCGGTCGTTTGGGTCGTCATATTCATGCCGGCATCGCGGGCACATCGCAAACTCCGCCATGCTGGTGCGGCAGCGGTCATAAGGCACACCCCGGACGATGGACAGCCGCGGGCCGCAGTGCGTGCAATTGGTGAACGGATAGCGGTAGCGGCGATTGGCGGGGTCGGCGATTTCGGCCAAGCAGTCGGGGCAGGTGGCGGCGTCGGCGGCGATCGGGGTTTGGGCGCCGTGATTTTCGCGGCTGGCAACGATGCGGAATTCGTCATCCGGCGGTGCGTTTAAATCCTGCGCCTCCAGGCTGTCGAGCCGGGCCAGCGGCGGCAGTTGCAGCGGAATGTCGTGGATGAAGGCGTCCAGGTCCGCTTCGTTGCCGAAGGCGTGGATCATAACCCCCTCGGCGTCGTTCCACACCGATCCGGTCAGCCGGTGCAGCCGGGCCAGATGCCAGATCGCCGGCCGGAAGCCGACGCCCTGGACCACGCCGCGCGCCCGGATCGCCTTGCCGGCCATCAGCAGATGCGCGGCAACTGCTCGCCGACCGGCCAGTCGACGATGCGCCTGCCGCCGAAGGTGGTGAGCATTTGTACGAAGCCGTGCGCATCGTCGACGACTTCGCCGATGATTGCGGCGTCACGGCCCAGCGGGTGCCGCCGCATCACCGCCAGCAGGCGTTGGGCGGCATCGGCGGCGCAGATGCAGACCAGTTTGCCCTCGTTGGCGACATACAGCGGGTCCAGGCCGAGAATTTCGCAGGCGGCTTTGACTTCAGCTTTTATGGGAATCCGCGTCTCGTCGACGACCATGCCGACCCCGGATTGCCGGGCCAGTTCGTTCAGGGCCGTCGCCAGGCCGCCTCGGGTCGGGTCGCGCAGGCAATGAATGGCGTCCGGCGCGATCGCCACCATCTCGGCGACCAGGCCGTTCAGCGCGGCGGAATCGGAGATGATGCTGGTGCCGAATTGCAGGTTTTCCCGCCCAGCCATGATGGCGACGCCGTGATCGCCGATTGAACCGCTGACCAAAATTGCGCAGCCAGGCCGCGCGCGGTCGCCTGAAAGATTGACGCCTTCCGGCACGATGCCGACGCCGGTCGTGGTGATGAAAACGCCGTCGCCCTTGCCGCGCTCCACCACCTTGGTATCACCGGTGACGACAGGCGTGTTGGCCTGGCGGGCAGCGGCGGCCATACTGATGACGATTTTTTCCAGATCGGCCAGCGGCAATCCTTCTTCCAGGATGAACCCGGCCGCCAGATACAGCGGCCGCGCGCCGGACATCGACACGTCATTGACGGTGCCGTGCACCGCCAGCGAGCCGATATCGCCGCCCGGAAAAAACAGCGGCGAAATCACATGGCCGTCGGTGCTGATCACCAGCCGCCCCGCCGGTACGGCAAACAGCGCCTGATCGTTGCGCTGCCGCAGCAGGTCATTATCGAAATGCCTGATGAACAGCTCGTCGACCAGTTGGGCCATCGCTCGCCCGCCGCCGCCGTGGCTCAGGTCGACCTTGCCGGTTGTCAGGTTAAGGGATGATGTGTAGGGTTTGGGCATTGAATGGATTCCCGTATTGCAAAGTAGCTTGATAAAGGTAGCGGCAAATGTCGGGTTACGCTGCGCTAACCCGACCTACGACTCAACCGTCCATACGACCAGTATGCCGCGCAAGCTCCCTCCGACGACACCATACAAGACCCCATAGGATTTTCCGGCGTGCAGACCGTGCCCAGCAACTTGCAGTCCTGCGGCTTTTTCGCGCCGCGCAGGATGGTCGGGCATTCGCAGCCTTTGACGTCGGATGCCTGAATGGCAGGCAGGCTGAAACGCTGTTCGGCGTCGAAGTCGGCGTAGTCGGGTTTCAGCTTCAACGCGCTGTCAGGAATCAGGCCCAGGCCGCGCCATTCGAATTGCGGCCGCAACTCGAACACTTCCCGCATCAGCGCTTGCGCCTTCACATTGCCTTGCCGGGTGACGGCGCGGCTGTATTCGTTTTCGACCTCGTGCCGGCCTTCGTTCAGCTGTCGGATCAGCATCAGTGCCGACTGCATCACGTCCAAGGGTTCGAAGCCGGCGATAACGATGGGTTTGGCATGGTGCTCGGCGAACGGCTCATAGGCCTGGCTGCCGATGATCGTGCTGACGTGGGAAGGTCCGAGAAAGGCATCGATAGAAACCGGCTGCGGCGCGTCCAGTATCGCCAGCATTGCGGCGGGCGTCAGCACATGGTTGCAGAACACCGAAAAATTGGCCAGCCGTTCGGCCTGCGCCTGTTTGATGGCGACGGCGGTCGGCGGCGTGGTGGTTTCGAAGCCGATGGCGAAGAACACCACGGGGCGATCCGGATTGTCGCGGGCGATTTTCAGGACGTCCTGTGTGGAATAAACCATGCGGATGTCGCAGCCGCCGGCCTTGGCCTTCAGCAGGCTGTTGCGGCCGGTGGCCGGCACGCGCATCAGGTCGGCATAGGTGCAGAGTATTACCTCATGCCGTTCGGCCAGCTGGATCGCGTTGTCGATGCGCCCGGTCGGCAAGACGCAGACCGGACAGCCGGGGCCGTGGATGAATTCGACATTGGCCGGCATCAGGTCCTGCACGCCGTAGCGGAAAATGGCATGGGTATGGCCGCCGCAGAACTCCATCAGCCGGTAACGGCGGTCGGGATCGACGGTTTGCGCGATGGCCCGGGCTAATTGGCGGGCGAGGTCCTGTTGCCTGAATTCGCTGATGTATTTCATGGCTTTGACGTGAATCCGGCTTCGGCGAACAAGGCCAGCGTTTTCAGGGCTTCGTCCTCGTCGATTTTGTTCAGCGCATAACCGACATGCACCAGTACGTAGTCGCCGACCTCGACATCATCGACGAGGGCCAGCGACACTTCGACCTTGACGTTGTCGACCGAGGCGGTCGCCATCCCCGAATCGGGATCGATGGCGATGATTTGAGCGGGCAGAGCCAGGCACATAACTTTCGATTTCCTCAGACGTAGGGTACGCATTGCGTACCGGCTTCAAATTGCTCGATCAAAATCCAGAAGGTACGCGCTGCGTTCCCTACGGTAGCGATCATTAAGCATAGGCGATGCGCTGCAGTTCCAGTTCGGCCTTCAGCCAGCGCAGCCAGTTGTCCATGCCTTCGCCGGTTCTGGCCGACAGCGACAGGACCTTGATGCGCGGATTGACCTGTTTCGCGTAACTGATGCATTGTTCGCTGTCGAAGTCCAGATACGGCAGCAGGTCGGTCTTGTTCAAAATCATCAGGTCGGCGGCATGGAACATGTCGGGGTATTTGATCGGCTTGTCCTCGCCTTCGGTGACAGACAGGATCACCACCTTGTGCGCCTCGCCCAGATCGAACGACGAAGGGCAGACCAGATTGCCGACGTTTTCGATGAACAACAGGCTATGGCTGTCCGGCTGCAGGCTTTCCAGCGCATGCCCGACGCGGTGCGCGTCGAGATGGCAGCCTTTGCCGGTATTGATCTGCACCGCCTGCACGCCGGTGGCGCGGATGCGTTCGGCGTCGCGGGCGGTTTGCTGGTCGCCTTCGATCACCGCGATGCCGGTGTCGTCTTTCAGCCGGGCGATGGTTTCGGTCAGCAGCGTGGTCTTGCCGGAGCCGGGGCTGGAGACCAGATTCAGCACCAGCATGCCGCGTTCATTGAAATAGCGGCGGTTTTCCGCGGCGTAACGATTGTTCTTGGCCAGAATATCCTGTTCGATCCGCACCATGCGCGCCGGGCTCAAATCCGGGGCGTGAGCGTGCGCCGCGCCGTGTTCGTGGTCATGGTCGTGATGATGGTGATCATGGGAATGATCATGATCGTGCGAGTGGGAATGGCCCTCGCCGCAGCCGCATACGCCGCACATTATTCTACCTCCAGTTCTTTGATTCGCATTTGATCGCCGCCGTTGATCTGCAATTGATGACTGCCGCAGCGCGGGCATTGATCGTATAACTGCCGCACGGCCACGTTGCGCCCGCACGGCAGGCACCAGGCCTGGCCCGGCACTTCGATGATTTCAAGGCGGGCCTGGTCGGCCAGCGAGCCTTGTACGACAACATCGAAACTGAAACGCAGCGCCTCGATCTCGACG
This sequence comes from Methylobacter sp. BBA5.1, assembly GCF_000746145.1. Taxonomy (NCBI): domain Bacteria; kingdom Pseudomonadati; phylum Pseudomonadota; class Gammaproteobacteria; order Methylococcales; family Methylococcaceae; genus Methylobacter; species Methylobacter sp. BBA5.1. Next base: position 21,637 of record NZ_JQKS01000018.1, on the reverse strand, counting down.
CCGGCCAGGGCGCCGATTTCCAGCCAGACCGTTTTGACTTTGCGGTATTGCTGGGCTTCCGCCTGTTGTTCCAGTATCTGCAAAACGCTTTCGCATAACGACATTTCATGCATGGCAATCCCTGCCATGCACCCTTCGGGTAAATGCAAATCCGCTCCCGGCGGATTTGTCATGCATGGGAATCCCTGCCATGTACCCTTCGGGTAAGTGCAAATCCGTTCTCGGTAGTTTGTCATGCATAATTTTTTGTCTCGCTATCGCTGTCCGTCAGCGTTAAATTGTATCGTACGCATGGGTCCACGGCGTTGATCAATAGTTCCGCCTGCCGCCGCAGCGCGTTCGGATCTTCGGCTTCCAAGCGCTTCAAGCCTTGGGCGACGGCGCCTTCGGGATGGAAATTCCATTCCGTGGGCGCGACAATCCGGTAATCATACACCCGCCCATGCCGCAGTTCCAGACGATGAATCAACAGGCCGCGCGCGGCCTGAACCTGGGCCAGGCCGATGCCGCCGATACCCGGAGTGAATATCTGTTTAACTTTTTGCCCGTCAAACCGGCTTAACCGCCTCGTTATCGCTGCCACTTCCAGTAAACAGACCAGAAAACGCACCATCAGACTGTTGCCGTAACGGTTTTGCAATCCGGCGATGAGGGGATGCGACCGTTGCCGCGCCAATGGCGTCGATTCAAAGCAGCGGCCCAGCCAGCACGGCGTCCGGCAGAACGCAGTCAAATCCTCATTCCGCATCTGCCGGTTTAAAGCCTCCGCCTCAAGCTCGGGCAGGCAGGCGATGTCGTTTTGTCCGATTGCCGTCCAGTTCCGGTTATACAAATCGCTCAGCAGGCTGGCCGGCAGCGCATCGTTTTGGCGCAGCCAGTCGAGCAGCTGCGTTTCGCCGGTTATCATCCGAAAACCGGCAAGCCGACCTTTAAAAATTGCGGCGTCGATCAGCGCTTCCAATTCGGCCGTCAGCCGCGTAAACGGCATGGCATCGATGTCGAGCCGGCTGTCGAGCCTGTAGGCCTCGCCACCTTGGAACAGATGCCGCTTGAAAAGCGCATCGAATTTCAGCAGCGCCGCCACGTCTTTTTTATCCGGTTCCAGGCCGACCAGGCCCGGCCAGTCCAGCAAAATCCGCCAGGCGTGCTCGCGCAGGGTTTCCTGTTGCACCAACAGATCGCGGGCTGCATCGGCTTCGGGTTCGGCCGCCATGCCCAATGCGGCGCGGCAGGCCAGCAGCGCGGCGTAGGCTTGGGCATTGCCGCACAGTGTAAACAGCAGCGGCACGCTGGACAGGACTTGTTCCGGTGTTTTGCCGAGCAATGCCCGCGCCGCTTCGGGCCGGGCGGAGACGACGCGCGCTTCCATCGCGCGTCCGGCGCGGTGATGCAGTTCGATATGGACAGCGCCGGTCGGCATCGCTCAACGGCTTCCGAAAGCGCCGCGCAGCAGGTCCCGCCGGCTGACGGCGCGCGCCGCCGGGACGGTTAGCAAGCCTTGCAACGCGGCTTGCGCCGCAGCCAGAGCGGCTGACTGATTCTCGAACTGAAACATCGGCGAGAACAGCGAACACAGCGCATAAGTCCCTAATTGCGCTTCGCGGGCCAGCGTAAATTCGAATGTGCCATACGGGAAAGACTGCTGAAATTTGCCGCCGGGCGGCTGTTCACGCCACTGGCTGTCCGGTCCCGGCAACAACAGCAGGTTCATGAACCAGGGTGTAATCAGCACGCCCGGCCAGTCTCCGTTAAAAGGATTGAAACCGATGGCCTGCACCGAAAGCGCGGGGTTGATAATCGGCACACCGCGCATGCGTGTTTCCAGAACGCCGTTGAATACTGTCTCCAGCGCACAGCTGATTTGTTCGACATTCCGCCACTGCATGTTCAGTCGTCCAGCACCAGAAAATCCTGTTTGGGCGCGCCGCACTGCGGGCAGCTCCAGTGTTCGGGTAAGTGCGAAAAAGCCGTGCCGGGCGGTATTTGCCAGATCTCGTCGCCCTCTGCCGGATCATAGACATGCCAGCAGATTTTGCATTCCAGCCGGGTCTCCTGCGGCAATCCGGAAGCATCGCCGCCAAAGGCGCCGGCAAAAAAGGCTGTGCTCATGAATACACCTTCAGTATTTCCTGCAGGCGCTCATGGCTGTCTGCTATGTCTTCCGGCGAGGCGCAGGCCACGCTGGGCACATCGCTGACTTCCAGGGTGTTGAGAATCAGGGTGTCCTGGGAATTGAAATACCGTACCCACCAGACGAAACGGGTGCCGGTCGCGGTGATCCGGCAGTTGCCGTAGCCTCGGGACAGTATCGTTACCGGGCCCCGGCCCAGCCGCTGCTCCAGGAACGCCAGATCCTGTTCGGTCTGCGGCAGCAGGCTCAAGTTGATGATATGCGCCTCGCCGCCTGGCCGGTATTCGGCGATCTTGGCATTGAGTTCGGCCAGCAGCGGTGGCGCATTCATCACGCCTTCCGGCAGTGCCGTCCAATGCGTGTCGATTTGGCCGGCCGCGCCGTTGAAAGCCGATTGAACTGCGTGCTGCGGAATAATGCCGACTTCCACCGTATCGGCGACGATCTGTTGTCGGCCGTCGAGCTGTTGCAGGCGCCAGACGCCGGCCAGCACCGATTCCTGAATGCGGATGTCCTGCCTGCCGGAACAGATCAGGCTGACTTCGCCTTCGCCTAGCAGTTCGTTGATGAATTGCCGGTTGGGCTGATTCAGCCTGGTCAGGTCAATAGCTTCGGAAACCGAAGGAAATGCAGCCAGATTCTGTTCCAGTTGCCGCAAGGCGGTTTTGGCCTGCGCCAGATCCGCCGCGTTTAATTCCGCCGAAACCTGCGGCATGCGGTAGGTCGCCATTTCCTGCGGCATTTGCAGGTAGTCCAGTTCGACGCCGTCTTCTTCCGGAGGCTGGCTGCCCTGGCCGAAAATTGGGAGGGAGATTGAGTTCATAGTTTCAGGTTTATTGATTTCGCTGGCTGGTTATTAATGTAGGGTACGCATCGCGTACGAGGCTGTGAAAGTATTCGTTTTTTAAAATTTCCAACACAATATACTGTGTATTCAATATTTTTATATAACAACATATAGACATTGAAGAGAAAAATTCTGAATTCTTTCACAGTCTGGTACCAGACTGTGAAAGAATTAGTGAAAAGCGTCATAAAAAGCCTTATTCACCACGAAGATCACGAAGGACACGAAGAAAAAATAAAATTAATCAATAACTTAAAACTTCGTGTGCTTCGTGTCCTTCGTGGTTAAATCTTTTAAATTGAATACTTTCACAGTCTCGTACCTTTGTTTAGATTTTGAATGCCTGGAACGTTTGGGAAAGGTACGCGGTGCGTACCCTACGGGTTCCAAAATTCAACGTGCTCCACAGACTTTATCCAGATCGAAAACGGGCGGCTCGCCGGGCGCGGCGACCAGAATCCGCGCGGTTTCCTGCCTGTATTCCTGCCAGTCCTTAATGCCGGTGATGGCGCCTAAATACTCGCCGTTACGCAAAAACACCAGCGACGGCCAGCCGGTAAAGCGGAATCTTGCCTGTAACTCCCGCTCTATGGACCGGTCGATGACCGCAGCCTGCAGCCGGCCGCTGAATGCCTTGACCAATTCCGGCAGAATCACCGCGACGTCATGGCTTTCCGGAAACTGAACGGGATCGTTACAAAAAAACAGCACGCTCGTTTCGGCGCCGTAAACGAAATGATCGTAACTGTCCGCATCCAGCAAAGGATAGCCGTGGCGGGTTTGCAATTGGGTAATCAGCGGCGATGTCATGGTTTTAAAAACTCCGGTAATTGGGGTTCCCGATCGACCAAGTCGGCAAATAAATGGTCTATCCGGCTCTCGCCCTGCATCGCCAGATGCACGGCTTCCAGCGCATCGGCGATTTGCCGGGCTTTCTGTTCGCTGAGCACTTCACGCGCGGTGTCGAGAAAAACCAGCAGCCAGGTGCCGGCCGGCTGCGGGCCGACCAGCATCATGTCGATCAGGCTTTCCCGGCCATTATGAACGCACAGCGCCGATTCGCCGCGCGGCTCGATGATCTGCATGGGGATGCCGATACACATCAGTATTTGCCCCGGTAATCGACATCGACTTGCAATGTGTTTTCGTCCGCGGGTTGCGGCGGGCGCACCTCAAATGCATCGGACAGCAGGATACGTTCGTCGCCGATGCGGCAGGCCTGGTCTGCCGGGGGGCGTTCCTGTTCATAGCGATGCATGTCCAGCACCGGGTCGGCCAGCTCGCCATCCGTGCAGGTCGTTTCGGCCGTAATGCCGAAAGCCTTCAGAAAATCAAGCGCCATGTCGATCGCCGGTTGAATCTGCGCCTTGACCGACGGCCGCAGGCTGCCGCCGTAGTCGTCCAGTTCCTCCGGCTGCACGCCGATCAGCAGCAGGTGCCGGGGATAATCGCCCAGCATTTGCGCCATCGCCAGCACTTCCTGAAATCCGGTTTGATGCAGGCTCATCTTTTTGGCGCCGAGAAAATGCGGCACGTCATCGTTTTCGACCCGCTTCAGCGTGCCGGGCGGCAGGCCGTAATCGACGGCATCGAATACGATCAATACATCGGCGGCCCGCACATGTTCGACCAGATAAACGCCCTGGGTTCCGCCGTCCATGACCTTGACCCGGTCGGGGAAGCGGTAGTTTTTTTGCAGATGTTCGATCACGCGAACGCCGAAGCCTTCGTCGGCCCACAGCACGTTGCCTATGCCTAGCAGTAAAATGTTCATGGTCAATGGATGTCGTCCAGCGGTTTGTCGTCCTTGAAGGTGCGCCAGCCGGTCGCCATCGTCGACAGAATGCTCTGGCGGGACAGTCTGTCCTCGCGCACGGCGACGTAAACGTGGATCAGCACGAAGCACACGATCAGCCACATGACCAGATGGTGCCAGCTGTGCAGGCTTTGGCTGTCGCCGAACACCGGCAGCACCCAACTGCTGAACAGCGCGTATTGCCAGCTGCCTTGCCCCGTGCCTTCGCCGTACAGCGCAAAGCCGGTGATTATCATGAACAGCGTGCCCCAGACGAAGGCGAAATGCATGGCCAGCAACGCCAATGGATTGTGGCCGGTGTATTTGCGCGGTTCCTTGACGAGCAGGGCATACCACAGGATTTCATGGCCGACGCCTTGCCAGAATTTTCGCGACAACAACGGCGGCAGGAAGATTTGCCGGGCATGTTCGTTGCCGGCATAGGCCCAGTACAACCGGAACAGCAGGCCGATCGCCAGCAGGTAGCCGGCGGCGAAATGCACGAACCGGATAGTGCCCATCAGGAAGTGATCGGACGCCTCGCCGCTCACTGACGCGGGCGGCGAGGCGATCAGGTAGCCGGTGACGGTCAGGGCGACGATACCTAAGGCGTTCAGGCCGTGCCATAGCCGTACCGGTTTTTCGTAGACATAAACGGCTTGAGTGGAAGATGCAGGTTGAGTCATGGCGGATTCCTTACGCGAGCAACAGCCAGGCACCGATCAGGCCGGTCAGGGTGCCATAGACGCGTATCAAGCCTGCCGCATTGATGCGCTTGAAGAGCAAGCCCAAAGCTAATCCGGAAAAATGCAAAACCGCCGTGCCCGAGACAATTCCGGCGATATAAGCATAGGCCGAAGCGGCTGCCGGCATTTCGCTGCCGTGCGCCAGTCCGTGCATGGCGGCAAAGATTGCAATCGACGTTAAGATGATTGCCTGACTAAATCTTCCTGGTTTCTGCGAGCCATGTTTTATCGTTCCCACGCTCCGGCGTGGGAATGCCGTGACAGACGCTCCAGCGTCCCGCACCCGCAACGCTGGAGCGTTGCAGACTGAATTTCCACGCCGGAGCGTGGGAACTATTGGAAAACTCAGCGCTATGCCAACCGGCAATAGCGAGACCAAAATAGCCGTTTCGACATAAGCGAAACCAATCCCGCTTAAACCCAGTAGCGCCCCTATCACCATGAATAATAAAAACAATCCTATCGCTTGCTTGCAGAGCAAACGGCGTTGGCTGCTCGCCCACAACCCCAGGCCCAGCATGACCAGAAAATGGTCCAGGCCCAGAAACGGGTGCTGGAAACCATCGCTGAAACCGTCGGTCGGCAGCAGGCCGGTATGCGCCGATGCGGCTTGGGAAAACGCGATAAGACCGGCGGTCAATATAATTCTTTTCATAATCAGGCTCCTCAGCGAACTTTGACGTGGGTTAATTCGGTGCCTTCCGGGCTGATGATATGCGTGGAGCAAGCCAGGCAGGGATCGAAACTGTGCAGGGTGCGCAGGATTTCCACCGGTTCCTCGGGACGCTCGACCCTGGTGTTCATCAAGGCCGCCTCGAAAGCGCCGATGTTGCCTTGTTCATCGCGCGGCGAACCGTTCCAGGTGGTCGGCACCACGCATTGGTAATTGGCGATTTTGGTGTTCTCGATTTTCAGCCAATGGCCCAAGGCGCCGCGCGGCGCTTCGGTAAAGCCGACGCCCTTGACGCTGTCCGGCCAGGTTTCCGGGTCCCAGCGCTCGACATTGGCCGTGGCCAGATCGCCGGCCTTGATGTTGGCGATCATCTTGTCCATGAAATAGCGCATCTTGCCGGCCGCCCATTGCGCCTCCAGGCCGCGGGCCGCGGTTCTGCCCAGGGTCGAGAACAGGGCCGTGACCGGCACGTCCAGGGTTTTCAGGACGAAATCGATCTGCTCGGTGATTTCCTTGTTGCCTTGCGCATAGCCGATCACATAGCGCGCCAGCGGTCCGACTTCCATCGCATGGCCGCGCCAGCGCGGGGCCTTGATCCAGGAGTACTTGGCGGACTCGTCCAGTTCCTCGATGTGGGTGCGGTTGCCCTTGGTTTTCGGCCCTATGCGGTAATTGGGTTCGGTGACGCCGTCCCACGGATGCAGGCCCAGCGACTCGTCCGGGTATTTGTACCAGGAATGCGGCACGAATTCCTTGATCTGCTCGGGATCGGTCAAATCCACTTCATGGACTTTGGACAGGTCGCCGTTGATGATCGCGCCGCGCGGCATCAGCAGGTTGGCCGCCGAGTAGTCGTTGGCGTTGTCGGGGATGTCGCCGTAGGACAGCAGGCTTTGACCGGAAATGCCGCCGCCGTACAGCCAGCCTTTGTAGAACTGGGCGATGGCCAGCAAATCGGGGATGTAGACCTGATCGATAAAATCGATGGTGCGGTCGATAAGCGACGAGACCAGATTCAGCCGCTCCATGTTGATCGCGCCGTTGGCGCCGACGCCGTCGATATTGATCGCGCAAGGCACGCCGCCGACCAGCCAGTTCGGATGCGGGTCCTTGCCGCCGAAGATGGTGCGGATTTTCATGATGTCTTTTTGAAAATCCAGCGCTTCCAGATAATGGGTCACGGCCATCAGGTCAGCTTCCGGCGGCAATAGATAAGCCGGATTGGTCCAGTAGCCGTTCTTGAACGGGCCCAACTGGCCGGATTCGACGAACTTCAGCAGACGATTCTGCGTGTCGCGGAAATAGCCGGGCGAGGATTTGGGATTGTGCGGCGAAATCGATTGCTGCAGCGCCGAAGTCGCGGCCGGATCGGCTTTCAGGGCGTTGACCGGATTGACCCAGTCCAGCGCATGCAGATGATAAAAATGCACCAGATGGTCCTGCACCTGCAGGCTGAGCTGCATCAGGTTGCGGATCGAATTGGCGTTTTCAGGAATTTTGATCTTCAGCGCATCTTCCACCGCGCGCACCGAGGTCAGGGCATGGGTGCCGGTGCAGACGCCGCAGATGCGCTGCACGAAGGCCCAGGCGTCGCGCGGGTCGCGGCCTTTCAGGATCACTTCCAGGCCGCGCCACATGGTGCCGCTGGAGACGGCGTTGCGGATGATGTTGTCGTCGTCGATATTGACTTCGCAGCGCATGTGTCCTTCGATGCGCGTGACCGGATCGACCACGACGCGGCGGCCGGCATCGTTCAGATGGAAGCCGTTGGGGGTGTTTCTGACTGTCATTGTTGTTCAGCTCCTGATTGTCTGGCCCGTTTCAATGCCGTAAGGCCCGCATGCGCGGCAATGCCGGCGCCGACCACGGCCGCCGCGGTGCCGCCGACGGCATCGGCGTTGGCCTCGATGCCGAATTGGTTGATGTCGGTGAGGCGCTCGTAGAAACTGCCTTTATCCCAGAAACCGTCTTCGGAACAGCCGATGCAGCCGTGGCCGGCCTGGATCGGAAATGACGTGCCTTCGTTCCAGCGCACCGTCGAGCAGGCGTTATAGGTGGTCGGCCCCTTGCAGCCCATTTTGTACAGGCAATGGCCCTGGCGGGCGGCTTCGTCGTCCCAGTGTTCGACGAACTGGCCGGCGTCGAAATGCGGCCTTCTGTAACATTTGTCGTGAATGCGCTGGCTGTAGAACATCTGCGGCCGGCCTTGCTTGTCCAGCGTCGGCAGCTTGTCGAAAGTCAGCAAGTACGCCACCACGGCGGTCATGACTTCGGCAATCGGCGGGCAGCCGGGGACTTTGATAATCGGCTTGTCGGCCAGACCCGGCACTTTGTGCACCGGCGTCGCCCGGGTCGGGTTGGGTTTGGCGGCCTGCACGCAACCCCACGATGCGCAGGAGCCCCAGGAGATGATGGCCTTGCAGCTTTCGGCGGCATATTTCAGCTGCTCGACGAACGGCTTGCCGCCGATGATGCAGTACATGCCGTCCTCGGCTAGCGGCGGATTGCCTTCCACGGCCAGGATGTAGTTGCCTTTGTATTTTTCCACGATCTCGTCGACGATGGCTTCGGCGTTATGGCCGGCCGCCGCCATGATGGTGTCGTCGTAATCCAGCGACAGCATCGACAGGATCACGTCCTTGGCCAAGGGATGGCCGGAACGGATAAAGGATTCCGAACAACAGGTACATTCCAGGCCATGCAGCCACAGCACCGGAATGCGCGGCTTGGTCTCCATCGCATGCGCGATTTTGGGAGCGAAAGCGGGAGAAAGCCCTAACGAAGCAGCGGTCAGGCTGCAGAACTTGAGAAAACTGCGGCGCGTGATGCCTTGCCTGCGCATGACATCGTAAAAGGTTTCATTCATTCAGGAACTCCTGGCGTTGTTATCCGGCTACTCGATGAACGCACGGCCGGCGGCGGTTCGTGGACGTTCTTCAGTGCCTGTTTTTATCCAGCGCGGTGACCGGCATGACTCCCCCGCCGACACTGCTCCGCAATGCTATTGCAACATTCATACCGGATTGACGGGTTAGAAAAACCTTTTTATCAATGCGGAAAATAACGCCGGCAAGGTGGCGATAAAACCACAAATTAATGTCGGTTATACGACAAATGCGACAAAAATATCGGGGGATTGCAGGAAAGATGACATAAACAGGAGCTTATTACGTACGTTCAGACTTGAGCGCTTGGCTGTTTAGAGCAATCAGTCGTTACTTGAAAGCAACGACTGTTGTGAACATTGAGTTTTGTTATTGACAAGCCTGCCTGAAAAATACCGTAGGGTACGAGAGTGTGAATGTATTATCCCTGCCAGGTTAAAAAAATGATTTACCACAGACGACCGCATGGACAGGAAATGATCCCGTCATTTCTCTGCATAATCCCCATCCATGGGGATTATGCGGGAGGTAGGTCGAAAACTGCTCCTGCTCACGCTAAGTACCTACATCCCTGTAGGCAACGCAGGAGCAGTTGCCGAGAGCACAGAGGACACGGAAAAATAATACTAATTAATCATTAGGTAAACCCCCGGCTATGCCGGGGAGACTCTCATAGGTTTTACCGATACGGCAGTTTTTCTTACCTTTAAATTTCGACCAAGAAATTTGAAGGAAAAGAACTATGAAAGACTATAAAAGTCTGTCGCATACGCGATGGGATTGTAAATACCACGTTGTATTCATTCCGAAGAAAAGGAAGAAAGTCATCTATGGCAGTTTAAGAAAATATTTGGGTGATATTCTGCATGAGCTGGCGAAGCAAAAAGGCATTGAAATTTTAGAAGGGCATTTGATGAGAGACCCTGTTCATATGTGCTTAAGTATTCCGCCTAAAATAGCTGTATCGAGCGCAGTCGGCTATTTGAAAGGGAAGAGCGCAATTGCCGTTGCCAGGAAATTTAAGGGACGACAGAGAAATTTCAATGGCGAACACTTTTGGGCACGGGGGTATTTCGTTTCAACGGTGGGTTTGGATGAAGTCGTTGTTAGAGAATATATCCGGCATCAAGAAAGCCAGGATGAATATTTTGAGCAATCAATGGATGTGAGTGGCGGCTTGGCCGCAATAAGAGCCCTTTGAGGGCGGGCATAACCCAATAAACCTCCGGCTATGCCGGAGGTAACTTAATTTCATCGTAAAGGTGCTCGTCAGTGCGTATCGCTTTATCGCTGGTTTTGGGCCGGCTGTATTTGCTGATCCAGGTATGCAGCGTATTGACATTGATACCGAGATCCTTGGCAGTCTGGACAATCGACTAGTCCGACTCGTCCGCCAGTTTAACGGCTGACGCTCTGAATTCCGCACTATAGATTTTTTGTTTTTCTTGATTCATTTTGGGCACACGTTCTCTGTTTACTTAATTTTAAATTGTGTGTCCGGTTTAGTGTAGCCATATCAAAGCGGGATGCCTATCCGATCACGCACGAAACAGAAGTCTATCTTCCGGCACGGACTCGACTTTCTCCGCAGTATTTCTCCATGCGATTTGCCGACTTTCTTTAGGCTTTGAGATTTTTGCCTTGTACTTAGATGAGCAATATTTTGGCTTAGCGGTTTTTGTACCGCTGGACTTCAAACCCTTTTAGTGAGAAGCCATGTATAGCTAAATGGGTTCTTATTCAACCTCAAGTTTCTTGAAGGATGCCCCTTCTATCGATAAATCTCCCATCAGGCCCTTCTCACCGAAGACGAATGAAACAACAGGACTTTGAAGATTGGTGGTATCCAGTGAACCGCCAGCTCCTACTTTACCCACCACTACGGAAATATCGGCACCGATCTCAAAGTCACGTTTGCCGGTCCGGAAAAGGTCAAGAGTCGCTTGGTCGTTGAAAACCAGAATCAGTGAATACCACTGTATACCGGCTAGGAAACCGAACTTCCCGGCACGGTTGGTGTAATATCCAACTGGCTTTCCCCCGATCTGCATCACGCATTTTCCGCCCTCAACGCCTATAATGAAGCCGCCCTTGGTAATCTCTGGGCAGACAAGAATACCCTTAGCGTTATTAAACAACGTCTCTGCTCCCTGGGTCTCACTCTGGAACCGCGCTACGGCCGCTGATGCATCCGTTTCCAGTTTTTTTGCATCCGCGGCCGTAAAAGCTGCCAGTGCCTGTCCTGTCAACAGCATGCTCGCTGCCAGTATCGTGCCTTTTATAAGTTTCATATTGTTTTTCATATCGTTTCTCCGTTGTGCAAAAAATGTCATAAATATTATCGATTCGATAGTCCGTTGCTTTAGTTTCCAGTATTTCGTTAATAAATTTATTTTTTGATGAGGAAGGATTATGTGTATTGGGACTATTTTGTTTTTTTCTCTTGGGTGGTCATGACTTTGTCCTTCTTACATTTGAATTGTTAAGCAAGCATGAACTAAATTTCGTTAATTTAGCAATTGGTATGACTACTGAGCTTGTACCCTAGTACTCAGTCAGTCTTGTTCTGACGAGTAAAATTTGCAGAGTATTCATAGCGTGCGAATAGTGCGAATACCCTGAAGGGCATAAATAAATTCGCACCTACAATTTACCCGCCATAATTAAATTGACTGACTACTAGGATGCGATGAGGGACGAACCGGATCATTTGAATTCGACAACAGTGATACGAGGGACGTAGAGCATAAACAGTAGGCTGAGATTGGAGTTTTACTACCGAACGCCTGCTTCATACCTGATAGCAGACACAAGAGAATGAGAATCCGAACTTCCGCATTGGGTCTACTTGAGCCATTCAACGTCTTGTGCAGTTAAAACTAATTTTGTAAGTTGTCAGAACAAGTTCAGAGTTTTACAAATTATCAGTTCAAAACTTCTGTTTCCCAGTGTGGATGGGCGCAAACTATTGATAGCTTGGCATTCACAGGAAGCAGTTCAGCGCTATCCTAAATCGATAGAGCCTATTCTGCTCATAGCGCAAATACCAGAACGGGGCAAGGTTGCCTAAACAAAAGGCCGTAGGGCTAAAGGTTATTAGAAGAGAGCGGTGGCAATCTTTATCAGTATGTCCTTGATCGGGATTTGGATAGAGAATAGGGCGGCAATGGGAATCAGAGCCGGGACCACTATGGCAATCAATGAGGACTTATCGATCGGCACCAGGCGCATCTTTCTGACTGCTTCGTAAAGTGCCAGGGTATCAGCCACCGGCCCGAGTTCCTCTGCTTGTAGAAGTGGATCGTCTACTTCCGTTTGACCCAGGATCCAGCGCCGGCGCACTAAACGCCCGTGTTCGCCGACCAAGGCGCCATACTCCAGCAATGCACGGCGTTTGGCGGCGGCGAGAGGGATGACGAATGTCAGAAGCGGCGCCAGACAAATCCCGACGAGGACAATCAGAAAAACTGTGAGCATTAGCTTTAAGGATTGAACGTCGACTCCGTGGTACAGCACGTTATGAGCCAGACGTGAAGCCAGTACCGCTGATACGGCAAAGGCGAACAGACTGAACGCTTTTGGCAATCGATTAAGGAAGCCCAAACCACCGGCTCCATCCGGATGGGTGGGCACAATCGCGAGATCGAGCCGGGCAATGCGCTTCAGCAGGATGAACATTAGGATCAGGCGCCAAAGCCAAGCCGCCAGGAGGGCGATGAAGATAGGACGGCTCACATACATGAACCACCAGCCCCCGAACCCGAGACGGCCTGTGCCGTCGATTGAGGCCCAGTTGACTTCATGGCCCAGATCAGACCCGGCGGTCACTGACGCCAAGATCGTCCAGGCAACAATAAGCGCGGTAATCAACACCCAAGGCAGGGTCCGATCACGCAGGCGGGTAATGCCCTTGATGATGTTTACGAAATCCTGCCGCTGAGCCGACTGTACCAGGCCCGAGGTCAGGAAATAGGGAGTGAGAGTCGTACTCTGCTGATGCAGCATTCCCTCGCCCAGAATAAACAGCGGTACGGCGAGCAAAAAGCGGACATGTACACCGAAGTGCCTCAGTAGAGGCTCGTCTACGGTACCGGGCAGTATCCGGCTCGTAAACATGGCCCAAACGACGATGGGCAACCAGGCGAGCAAAGCAAAAAATACTGCCCGGCGCATTGTGCCCAATCCCTGTTCGGGAATCAGCCCCACGCGGCGTTGGAGCCGAAACGGCAGGTCATCCCGGACCAGGGAGAGTGCCAGTGATTCGTCGTCGGTTTGTTTCATGGTTTGGCTCCTTGCTGAGCAAAACTGCAAGTGGTGCCTTGGAGGGCAATTGACTGTGAGAGCAGGGTCATACTTTAGCAGCAAGCCGCTAGTACTCGGTCAGCCTTGTTCTGACGAGTAAAATTTGCGGAGTATCCATAGCCTGCGAATAGTGCGAATGAATTCGCACCTACAGTTTATCCGTCATAATTAAATTGACTGAGTACTAGGCGCAAATTTAGGCCCACTGGCCAAAACAATCCGAGCCAGAACGAAACAACTTGAAACCATGCTTATATGATGTCAGAACCTATGGTTTCCTGTTTTTACAAAATCCTGTCTGCTTTCTCGAACTCGGGTTAATTTACGTGGTCAACTTCGCTGTGATTTATTGGCAAATATTCAACGCTGAATAAACATATCCTCAATTCATTATTAAGGAGTAGCCAATGAAATATAAACATCTGGCCTTTATTTGCGCTATTGCCGCCGTTAATCTTCCTGCGATAAATACTACACAAGCAGAAACAGCTACACCCGTCGAAGCTCATGACAAAGCTGTGGAAGAAGCAGCCGCAACTGCAGCAACGGCTGATGAAGGAAAGACACTGGATATGTTCCGTTTCAGTCTGCGTATGGAGAAATTGGACTTCGTCAAGAAAGCGATGAAACTGCCCCCAGAACAAGAAGAAAAGTTTCTGGATCAATACGATCGTTATGACACTGAATTGAAACAGTTAAATGACGAGCGTCTTGCAGTCATCAGTGATTATGCGGCTAAGATTGACAACATTAAGGGTGCTGAAGCAGACAAACTGGTCAAACGTATGTTTGATTTCCGCAAAAAGCGCACGGCACTACTTGAAAAATATTATGGCAAAATCGCAAAAGCAACATCAAAAACCATTGCTGCACGTTTTCTGCAAATAGAAAACATTTTGCAAGCTACTAGCGACGTGAAAATTGGTTCTACACTTCCTTTGATGCCTGAATAACGAATAACCTGCGTGGGGCGTTACAGAATGCGGTGTTATTACTTCTGTATTGCTCCACGCTAACTTCATCCTGAAAAGCTACCGCGTAGTGTGCTTAGACGAAGTGAATCCATTGAAAAAAACATCGGTCGGCCTGTCACATACGGGAATAGCTTTGCCTTTCGTGCTGCTGGCCGTCGGTTTTCTCGGCGGTTGCCAGATTGAGCCTGCTTATATAGACTTTTCACCGCCTATCATAGCCTCCCTGCTGGATGTGGTAGACGAGCGCCAGCCGAAACTTTCCGGCCGTCAGCCGAAACTTGCCGGCATCGCCACCCGCAAATTCGCTATCGACAAAGACCACAGCATCGTTGGCAGTCTTGCCATGATCAGTGCGCGCGATGGAGATACCTTGCCCGATATCGCCCGGCATTTCGGCCTGGGCTATAACGAGATCGCCATCGCCAACCCCGCTATACCCCCTTGGACGCCTAAAGCAGGCGCACGCGTGCTGCTGCCGTTGCAGTTCATCCTGCCCGATGTGCCGCGCAAAGGCATCGTGCTCAATTTGGCGAACATGCGGATGTTTTATTATCCCCCGAAACAGCCGGACACCGTGTTTACCTACCCGGTCGGCATTGGCCGCCAAAACTGGAATACGCCATTAGGGCAAACCACTATCGTCGCAAAAACAGCCAACCCGACATGGATGGTTCCGGAGTCCATTCGCCGCGAACACGCGGCAAAAGGCGATCCGCTGCCCGAAGCAGTGCCCCCTGGCCCCGACAATCCCCTAGGCAAATATGCGCTACTGCTAGGCTTTAAACGCTACCTGATCCATGGCACCAACAAGCCCTATGGCGTCGGTCTGCAAGTCAGCCACGGTTGTGTGCGCCTTTACCCCGAAGACATTGAAGTGCTGTTCAAAAAAAGACCGGTCGGGATGCCGGTGCGCATCATACACCAGCCTTATATGACGGCATGGGACGGGGACAGGCTTTACCTGGAAGCCCATGAGCCGCTGGAAAAATGGGCCAAGCAAAAGCCTAAGCTGAAAAAGAAATTGATCAATGATCTGAAGCAAATCGGCACTAAGCAAAACGTAGCTATCGATTGGGAAAAAGTCGACCGCATCCTGCAACGCGCCGACGGCATCCCCACCCCGATCCTGATGGCCAGTCCGGGCTTACCGGAACTGGTCGCGAGTGCGTCTGAATTGGAGCATCCTGAGCATTTCTACGGGGCGCCAGTGGTTTCAGCATTGACCGACAGCGACTGGGCGATTTTAGTCGCCGACTTAGACAAAGAGGTGCAGGCGCAACAACTGGTGGCGATGCTCAATCATCAAGGTCCGCCAATCCCGGCGCGAAAAGTTGAAACAGACGGCTCTTATCAAGTGATCGCCGGCCCCTTCAAAAACCAAAAAGAAGCTGAATCGGTTGTACGTCGCATCAAAATGGATTTTGAGCTGGATATCAAACTGTTATCGCCTGAGATAGTGGCCGCGCCATAGCCCTCGCGTCAGCCAGGAAAAAATGATCAAAACGACGCGCAAAACCGGCACCGACACTATTTAAAGATAAAGAATACACATACTACTAGTAGAGAGACGATCAAACAGACCGATTGTCCGCTTGGTTTTGATCTTGAACGAAAAGAATAAAATATAACTGGTCTCCGGTTTTGGCCCAGGCTAATGCAGGCATCGATGCAAAACTCAAGAATCTGTTAATTCTGAAATAACGGAACCGGGGTTAATGTCGGTTAGACAGGACGTATGCCCTAAAGGGCAGATCCTTTTGAAACAAGGGGAACATTCAAGAGCGGAATAAAATATTCTGGCTTTGTCATTAAGTGGCGGCGTAAAGTTGGGATCTGAAGATCCGTAGATTGCAAGCACTTTTTTATTTAAGGCGCTGGCAACATGCATCAAACCGGAATCGTTACTGACGGCCACCTCAACCAGCGACAATAAATCAACGGCTTCGCCCAGACTTGTCTTGCCGGCAAAATCCAGACAAGCGCCGTCCGTCAATTGATTGATCTGATCAGTCACAGCCTGATCTTTGCCGGAACCCAAAAGCCAGACTTGCCAGCCATAATCTATTAGTTGACGTGCAACTTCAGCATAATGACTGATTGGCCAGCGTTTTGCCTCTCCATACTCCGCGCCCGGACATAAGGCGGCAATTTTACGGTCTTTCGACAAGTGATATTTTTGAATGACCTGATTCTGACGTTCCGGATCAACTTTAAAAACAGGCTTAGGAAAATCCTCCGCATCAGCTTTCGACATAGTCGCCAAGGCGACAAAACGCTGAACGGTCTTAGTCAGTTTGGTTTTATCCAGCAGACGTGCGTCATTGAGCAATCCCCAGCGACATTCTCCAACATAGCCTGTTCGCTGGGGAATGCGAGCAAAAAATGGCGTCAACGCCGACTTCCAGGTATTTGGCAATACTATTGCTTGATCATAATAATGATCGCGTAGATTCAGCCCGGATTTGATGCGGGTCAGCAATCCCAACTTACCGCGTTTGACTGTCATTTCAATGCCCAATGACACTTCGGGCATATATTCCAGTAAAGGGATCGTTGCCAAAGGAGCGATCACATCAATTCGGCAGTCCGGGTACTGTCGTTTGAGGGTGATGAATAAACTCTGCGCCATCACCATGTCGCCTACCCAGGAGGGTGCGATAACTAAAACGCGCATTTTTTATATCAGGTAGCGAAATTAAAATGATCGTCGACCCACTCGATTTGAAACACTCGATTCGGCATTCGTGTATTGTAGACCTTCTCTCGGCCTTTCTTGTCGCGCTCGCGCAAATTAAAGGTATTGCAATCGGCGATAAGATGGGTTCCAAAAGGCGTTTCAATCGCATCCTGCACCCATTTAACAGGAAAAAAGCGGCTCGTGCCGGGAATGCGGCGCGTCAAGTTGAAGTTTTCATCATATAAAAGTACTTCCCCTCTGCGCGAATTGGATAACATATATCCACCTGAATGAGGCCGGATGTGATGCGCTCCGTTTAAGTTACTAATGACAACTTCATGCTCCAGGGTTTTTTTATCAATGCGGATCACTTTGCCTTGATAGAACAGTATGGTCAGTATTTTGCTTTCATCATAGGGGTCGACGATGGCGGAATTTAAATGAGTTGTTTGCAGACGACCGGGATAATTCTTGAAGCGATGGTCCATTTGCTTGTCGATAAGGCGCTTTCCGCCGCCATAGGCTGTGTCATAGCTATGTTCGGTGGCCCACCAGGACCAGACCAATTGGCCTGTTAAATCAAATTCCAGCAGGGCATCAACACCACTTGCCGTGATCAATAACCCCCGCTCGGTTCTGCGCAACGAACGTACCTGGGTCATATAAGGGCTACGAATTTCCAAATCGATCTCGCCTTTGTCATTGAGCCTGGCGATATGCTCGTCTCCCGGTACGCCGTCTTCGCTACAAGGTAAACCTGTTATGAAATATAAACCTTCCCCCGAGACATACTGCATCCCAAACGGCTTCACAGGCGATATTTCACCCAGATATTTTATGCCGCCTAATTCGCCAGTATGTTCGAATAACTCCAGTTTTCCGCCGGGTAAACCTCTGAAAACATCATTGGATCGGTCTTTGCCTCTGATGATGCGGTTTAATCTAAACTTGACATAATCCCAGTTGGTTTGGGGATAAGAAACGACAAATCTCATAACACTTTTTTCGCTTAATTATTTTTCATGACAGACGTGATCGAATCTGAAGTTTTACAAACACTTCGGTCACATCCAATTTGAGCCTTACTTTCAATGTTCTTGTTCAGCGTTGCTATCACTCAGACCCTAGCATCTGAAATCAGCGTCAAGAGTTCAATCGTTGGATAAAGGATCAGTGATTTATAGAGAGACAGTAAGATTTAGACCTCTATTGCTCGCCGCGTATGCTACTACAGTATGAGGATAAGGTGATAATCTAAAATCAATTGCTTCCATTGTTTTGAACATATCGTTCCACTACATCCTAATCCAGTAGACAAAAGTCACAGTAGCCGCAATGCCGTCCATCTGGCTTAATTGAGAATATCTCCAGCTATTTGGACAGAATACGGTTCTATAGAACAGAGAATTGCACTAATTTAAGGCATGAGGTGGAACGATTGATATTGCCCGGCAAGCTGCTCGATTTCCGTCATGTATCGTTCATAATCCGGTGAATCCGCACGGCTGTAATTCCAGTTTTTATAAAGCCCGGTAATTCGGGTAAAAAAATCGCGCGCGGCCTCTTTGTCCTGAAATTTAAATTCAGTCGTCAACAGCTTTTTCAATAAGCGGAAACTGGCCAATTGCCGCTCGCGCGGCATGTTGGCATCCACTTCGTCAAAGGCGTCTTGCTGCAGATAGGCCATGTCTAAAAGCACCGATTTTTGCCACTCGATGAAATCTTCCAGGGAAATGCCTTCTTCGCCGGTAACCTGCATGATTTGATAAATGCCATCGCCGCGCTCCAGTAAGGCCATCATGTCCTTAACGTCGTCAACCCATTGCGCATCGAGTTCTTTCTTGAACCACGGCGCCAACTGATCCAGATACCGCGACCACGACAGCAATGGATCGATGGCCGGATAAAAGCGTTTATAGGTGCGGTCGGCGGACAGACCGAGAAAAGTTTTGACGGTGCCCAAAGTGGATTGTGTCACGGGTTCCTCGAAATTGCCGCCCGCCGGAGAAACCGTACCGATCAATGTCAGCATGCCGGTGGTACCATCGGTGCAACGGATAACGCCGGCGCGCTCATAAAGATTTTTAATGGCAGAATCGAGATAGGCCGGAAACGCTTCCTCGCCCGGAATTTTCTCCATCCTGCCTGATGTCTCACGTATTGCTTGCGCCCAGCGCGAGGTCGAGTCGGCAATGAGCAGGACGTGATAGCCCATTTGCCGGAAGTATTCCCCGAGGGTGATGCCGGTATAGATGGAGGCCTCGCGCGCCGTGACCGGCATCGAAGACGTGTTGCAGATAATGATCGTCCGGTCCATCAACGTTCCGCCGGTACGGGGATCAGCCGTTTCTGGATATTCGTGAATGGTTTCGACGACCTCGCCGGCACGTTCGCCGCAAGCGACGATAATCACGATGTCGACGCTGGAGTAACGCGCGATCAGACTTTGCAGGACCGTTTTACCGGCGCCGAATGGCCCCGGAATACAACCGGTGCCGCCTTGGGCGATGGGAAAAAAAGTATCGATGATACGGGTTGCCGTAGTCAGCGGTATGGCCGGAAACTGCCGTTCGACATAGCGCTTGCGTAGCAGGTTTTCCGGAATCGGCCGCCGGATTGGCCAGCGTTGGGCCAGGGTTAATTCCCGCTCCTTTCCGGCAGACGTTTGATAGCGTGCGACAACCTCATCGATGCTGAAACTGTCTCCACGGATCCAGGTTACCTTGACTGGCCCCGCCTCATTGAAAGGAATCATGATCTTATGCTTGAAAGGGCCTTCCGGTACCGATCCCAGGACCCCGCCGGGAGGCAATGTCCCCCCAATTTCTATTTCCGGCGTGAACTGCCACTTTTTATCGGTGTCCAGCGGCGAAACAGAAACGCCGCGCGGCAGAAAAAAGCCATATTTTTTCGCCAGCACATGCAAAGGGTTGAACAAGCCGTCGAAAACTTGCCCAAGCAGGCCGGGTCCTAAGGTGGCCGAAAGCGTCTTCCTGCCCGCGAAGCACCCATCTTGCACCAAAAGAAGAGCAGCAGAGTGCCCAGCAGCAGCGCATAGCCGGTATCGGCCAGAATCATCGCGAAAAACAGTGCAAAAGAGATGAATACGACTGGAGAAGGGGCCCAGGTACGGTAACCCGGTGTCATGTAGAAATTGACCAGATTCTCGCCGGCCGAAAGCCAGGATGGATTCTCCATACAAGTCGGCGGGTTGTCGTCAGGCTCTGCTTCCCGGGTATCAATATGCACCCGATGGCGGCGCGCATAATCGGCAAGTTGCGGGAGGCGATTCTGCGGCACCCAGCCGCGTAACCCGAACATTTCGTGGCGCGTGTAAGTCTGATTCAGCGCGGCTGTCAATGCGGCCTGATCTTCCAGTGTGGCGATATTGTCCTTGATCAGTGTATACCAGCGGGTCAAATAGGCGCGTTCCGCTTGCACATCCTCGATAGCCAGTTCCACGTCTTCAAGGAGAGCCTCCAGGACATGCCGGGGCTGGTAGCCTATATGCGTGCGATTGACGGGCATGCCTTCAGGCTCGTTTTCGGAAATGACCACGACATAACTATTACGGTTATCCTTTTTGACGATCTCATAGGGCAGCCCCAGTTCCGCCACTTTGGGCATATCGCGGTGCGGCACTACATAGAACCAGAAGCGGAGATTGCCCATTTCATGCAGCGGCGAAAAAACGAAATCGCCCCACGGACGCATGTCCTGAATGCGCTTGATCAGAAAATCGCGTTCATCGGTGAACTCCAGCAACCGCCGCCGGACATCGAGCGTCTTGCGTTCGACTTCTAAGGCATCGAAACGGCTGATGTCCCGGCTTTGCCGTCTTCGATGCGGATATTCGCGTAAGAACTGCAAGGTAAGCTGGAACTGCACGAGTTCGAGTGCACCTGACATGGGACGCAGACAGTGATAGCCAACTTTGCCAGCTCAATACTCATAAATCGGCCTCACTGGTGGAATGCGTGGCCGGATTGTGTGGCGTAAAACAGCACTGGGTGAGAAAGGCAAGTCCGGTATTCTGCTCAATATGGGCTCTCGCGCAGAGTTCTTGCAAGACACCGGGCAGCGTATCCGTTTTGTGTATACTCCAAAACATTGCTCATGGCTCAACCAGGTCGAAATCTGGTTCGGGATCCTGAGCCGCCGGTTTCTCAAACGAGGTAGCTTTGCTTCAACTGAAATTTTGAATCAGCGTATCCTGGCTTTTATTGAATTCTTCAACGAGACCTTGGCAAAGCCGTTTCTCTGGACTTACATTGGCAAGCCTTTGCTCGTATAGGTTATCGGATATATTTCGGAAGCTGGGTACTAGTACTTAGTCATTGTTGTATTGTCGGATAAAGTTTTTTCAATTTTACCCGAGCATCTTGATTGGTAAATTGCCATTCCATGGGTTTTGAAATCGAATTTCGTTTGTCTTGCCAGGCAGCGACTTCGTTTTTCAAGACCTCTTGATTCGGAATGCGCCGATCCAAACATTGTCTTGATAAGATGCTCAACTCGATTTCCGCCATATTAAGCCAACTGCCGTGCTTGGGCGTGTAATGGATTTCCAGTTTATCCAAAATTCGCCGCGCCTCTTGTGGTTCAAA
>NZ_JQKS01000017.1:0-131243 GCF_000746145.1 Methylobacter sp. BBA5.1 | reverse complement strand
GCGACGGTTCATCCCCACGGGCGTGGGGAACAGTCCCAATACGGATATACCCATCGTGTCGATTGCGGTTCATCCCCACGGGCGTGGGGAACAGACTTATCTTAACATACTGTTAATTAAGCGAAATAATCACTTCCAATTTTCTACCGATAAAAAGCGGATTTTTTAAAGCTAAATTGTTAAAGAGCATTTTCATCCTTCTGATCTTCAACAGGATAAAACGAGACCAGCTTGAGACCATCGAGTTCGACCGGCAGGCGGCGGTTTTTACCCAGCGTTATGAAGTCGAAACCGGATTCGGTATTGGTGGTCCAGACCATGACGGCATTACCCTCTTCAATACCATCTTCAATCTGCGACCAGATCATTTCCCTGACTTTAACCGATAAGTCGCCGACATAAACGCCGGCACGGATTTCGATCAGCCAGACGGCCAGACGGCCGCGCAGCCGCGGCGGCACGTTTTCAACTACGATGACCAACATCGCCGATACTCTCAGGATTAGGAATAGCAGGTGCAATCGATTCTTCGGCCGGTTTCGGCAATTCCAGTTCGCCGGCCGCGAGCACTTCTTCTATGGTTGGAATAATTTTTCTGAGGATTTTTGTTTGCCGGAAAATATCGCGGCACATCAGACGCACTTCGCGTTCGGGATCACGATAATTCTTGGCGGCGATCTTGAAAGCATGCGGAATGATATCGTCAAACTTGAACAAATCCGCTATATCGTAAACGAACGACAGAGGCTTGCCGGTATGGATAAAGCCGATGGCGGGTGCATAACCGGCCGCCAGAATCGCCGCTTCACTGATGCCATAGAGGCAAGCCGTCGCCGAACTGATGCAACGGTTGGGCATATCGCTTCTGTCCCATTGGGTCGGATCATAATTACGCCCTTTCCACTCCACGCCGGCCTGTTTGGCCAATAATTGATAAATTTTCTTGACGCGGGCGCCTTCTATGCCTCGCAGCTGTTCAACGCTACGTCTTTCCGGCGGTTTTTCGCCGAAACGAATCTCGTACATTTTACGCACGACTTTCAAGCGTGCCGCATCATCCAGCGCCAGTTTGGCTTGATAAAGCAACCGGTCGGAACGCGCCCCGCCCGGCTGTCCCGAAGCATACAGGCGGACACCGGCTTCACCCACCCACACCAGCAGCGTCCCTGCCCTGGCCGCCAAAGCGGCGGCATGATGGGAAACCCGTGTGCCGGGCTCTAACATAATGCAGGCAATGCTGCCGACCGGGATATGAGTGCGGATGCCGGTTTCGTCGATCACGACGAATGCGCCGTCCTTGACGTCGATTTGTCCTTTTTCGATGAAGACCATGGAGACGCGTTCTTTCATGGCAATGGGTTTGAGGGGTGGGAGCATATTGAAAACCTATCAAGCTCTGGCTATAGACAGCAAGCCGCATCCGAATGCTTTAGCTGGTCCTATACCCTGCATCATTTCCTGAATTAGAGCTTCAGCATCCGTTACCGTCAGTATGCCGTCGAACATCACCGTTTGAATTTTACCGCTACGGCCTTCTTTGGCCTTGCGGAAATACAATACCGGTTCGAGCTGCATAATCAACGATTCCAATTGCGCAAAGGATTGCAGCTTACGTTCCACCCAAGCCTGTTGCTGTTCTTCATGTACTAACGGCACGCGCACGGTTTTCGCAAAGGTTTTGCCTCTCCTTTCAACCGTGCCCTTGCTGCTGTCCTTGATAGTTTTGATCGGATTAGCTCGCAATCGAAAACGCAGCCGTTGACCATTTTGAATGTTCACAGAGTACTCGCGCCAGCCGAGTAGTATCGGGCTCTGCTCGACGCTTTGCGGCTGCATAACCGATTGCATCAGGACATGAGCACCGACGCCTCTTTGCAACTGCTCAACACGAAACAGGAACCCACGGTCTGCATCTTCATGCCCAAGGAATAAGCGCCATAATGCTTGATGAAGCTGGTAAGGGTTTTGTGCTTGCGCCCAGGGGATATGGATTTTACTCAGATACATGAACCGCTCCTTTGCTTGCTGTTATATATATAGTGCGAGTTGCAAACTGCCGGGGTTGATGAATAATAGGTACATCCCGCTTTCTTATAGAAACGGCGCTATCGCTTTCCTCTTCACTATAAATAACCCCTGAATTAACACCGACCTGAGCCAATGCCGACAAGGCCGAGTTAGCCGATAGCATTGTTTCAAATAGAGGTCTGCTGAGCGAGCAGCTACGCCGACCTAAAACCGGCGTATAAACAGGCTGTTTAACAGCCTGTGCAATAGTTTCCAAAGAAATAACCGCTGCTTCATTATTCCATATAGCAACGGTATAACAGGCATCTTGCCAATATTCCCGCCAAGTCTGGATTGTATCGTGGCTTTTCAGGCCGCGATAATCATCTCTGGCATTCTTGACGGTGTGATAGTCGGTCATTTTTTGACCTTGCTGATCAACTCGCACCGCAAACGCTACACTACTGGCCAAGAGTTGCTGTTGCTCACGATCGGTACGCTCTATCCCCAGACAAGCGCCCAATAAGCCAAGCAAGGCACTGCGTCCGGGGAAAAGCTCGGAAGGACGCAAGCCTTCAAAACTCTCCCTGCCCCAGGCCTGCATTGGGCCTTGCAGTTTTAATATTAAATGTCTACGCATGGCATCGCTTCCGGTTAGCCTTCACCGTTGTTTCTTACCCAATTTTCCAGCTCGGGCAATGATTGTTTGGCATTGATGCCAGCCGGCAGCTCTGCATTATCCAAAGTGAATTCAGCGCACTGCTCATCCAAACCATATCCCCGATGAACTTTATCCCAGTAGTTGTTCAATTCGGCAATTGACGGCTCTCTGAACCCGCCTTTGTGATCGGCCTGTATGGGTTTTTCAAAGGCATTAGCCAGAGAAATCGGTTGATCGGAAAAGCTAACCAATGCCACATCCGCCAGATTATGCGCGGCAAAGCTTTGTTGCTTGGCACTAGGCACTTCGGTTGCCAGCATGTGCAATACGTGTGCGGCAATTTCCAGAGCTTTCCATCTGCTGTCTACCGTTTCGACCGCTTTCATATCGGGCAATAAGCCCAGATTCACCTGCAACTGTTTAAGGTTAAGGCTGGCGTAGCGATAGAACACGCCGGAAGAAAACTCCTGGGTATCTAAATGGCCGGAGCCCAGTTCCTGCAAATCGTCAACGGCAGTAAACCAGTCGATGTCTGCATCGACGGCATGGGTAGTGATGGCATGGGCAACGGCCAGGGCGCCGTCGATCTTGCCGACTTCGCTCATCAGGCCTGATGTCGCCATGCGGCCCGATAATGCTATATCCACCCCTTTTGCTAACGCTTGCCGAAAAGCCTGGCTATCTTTCTCAATCTGTTTCTGTAATTTTTTTGCATCGACGCCTTCGGCTTCCAGCGCTTTAATCTGATCACAGAAATAAGCGATCTCTTCTATTACCCAAGGCGCAACTGCGTCGCTTTTGGCATCATCAGCACTGCTGTCTTTGCCTGAAATATACTCGATAGCCTGCTTAACTAGTTTCTCATCATAGCGACTGGATAGCTCTTCAATTACTTTTTTCTGGAAATCCGCCAAATGCTTAGTGCGCACACTGGGTTGACCTAAATGCTCATAGTAATAGTCACTCGTACGCATGGTTCTTTTTAAACTCTGACTGGAAACCCGCACCCGCCTTTTGCCGCCGAAAATAGCGGACTTTTGCATATTCATGTCATCACGATTCAAGCAAGAAGGACTGTGTGAAATCAAAACGTGAAAGTTGATAAAATTTTTGTTCATTTGCTGAATTCCTTTAATTTAATTAAGCGGATGCTTTGGATTTGGTATTTTGGTAGTAGAAGAAATCTTCCAATATTTTTCGTTTTGAAAACTGATTAGGATGATCCCACCACCAAAGTGCATTAGCCATTTGCGGCCAGTCGACAGCAGGTTGGTCAGCCAGCTTCAACAAACGACGCAATTGAATTAAATCATTGGGTTCTTGCGAACGGACCACCATAAACAGGCGTTTTTCATTAATGTCGGCTTTGGCCAATGCCTTCCCCAACGAATCACCATTTTCCTGATGCTTAATCAGTGGCAAGCAATACAGTAGGCGTTGCATGCCTTTATGGGCTTTGTTGTCATGCAATACCTGATAAAAAGCCGGTATTTCAATCAAGTCACCGGGACTCATGACCCTTTTCAATTCCGCTTTCGGGCCGGGCTTTAACGCTTGATAGCGTTCATATAACGCCAGAAAATCGGGCGTTTTGTTTTCTCCCTCACTCATGGGGTTTCTCCTTGGGGTTCCAGTTCTTTCAGAGATTTATGTAATGACCGCCTTGCCAATGCCAAGGCTTTTAACATTTTCGGTTCTTGCCGGTAGGGTTCTGTGGACTGATTGAATAAGCTAACAACGATAGCCTTAAGTTGATTATTTAATGCTTGCAACTCATCTTGCGATGCTTCGAATTTAATAGCCGCCAAACTGTTATGCATCAAATTTTCCGTTCTCTGGTAATAGGTGGCTTCAACAGGATTGCAAAGATTGATGCCGGAGCCGTTCACTTTGTCCTTGATGCCGACAGCAAACAGATACAGCGCTTTTCTTATTGCCGTTTTATATGCCAAGCCACGGTCAATAACCTGTTGAATCACGTCACCATGCTCTGCCCAGCCTTGCGCCAAGCTAAATAACTCATGGCGACGCTCCAATATAGTTGCTTGATTGTTGCGATAACCTCCGATGATAAGTTGAATCTTATCTGCCGCCGTAAAGGTTCGGGCTTGCTGAATAACCGGCGCGGTTTGTTGGCCTTCTTTGTCGTTTTGCTTATCAACCACCAGTCGACTCATATGCGTCCAAGTCGGTGCCGTGGTTGTAAAAGATGGAAATTTTTCTTCTCTTTCGCCTTTTTTAACGGTAAAAATTCGAGTAGATAACGGATGCGGCCAGGCACTATTTACCGTGTAGTTGAACTTAGCTTTATTAAAACTGTTATAGACTGGCTCGTAACATCCGCAACAACTGCAATTCGCCGAGGATTGAGAAGGCAATAATTCAAAATGAGCAGGTTGCCATAATAAGCCCCGATTCAGGCCTATTGCGGAAGCTGGTATTTTGGCTTCGGCTTTTATTTTGTCCAGATAATTAGGTAACTGATCTTTTGTTTCTGGATACCAAGGCATGACGGTTTCCACCGTCTCCTCGGTAAGTACGTTCAACCAGATTGTTTCTCTAAGAGAACGTCCCTTAATCAATATTGTGATCGCCGTGCTTCCACGCAAACTGCCTTTAAAACCACCACCCATGCTCGGACAATTATTGGCAGCATTGAATAACGCAATGGCCACACAACCGCCGCACAAAGCTTCAGCCAAACCTTGCGGATTGACAAAAGCTTTATTGGTACCGTCGGCAACCCCTGCCAGCAATTTATCCATCGGGGTCGGTTGCGCCGCTTTTACGCCTCGGATTTGCATGAACGGCGTTTCCGGGTGATCCAGATCAAACCAGTCTATTTTTCCTTCACAAGCTTCAGCATAAACTTCAGGCGTTATCGGCTCTTTGACGTATTGCCCCAGCGCTTTTTTGTCTCGGGGAATGAACAACACTTGAGTCATGGCGCATATAAGCTGCAAACAGGCCAGTTCCATATCGTCGCGCGGCAAACAGAGCTCGCCTTTTTGTTCGTCGCACAGCAGTTGTTTTAAGGTTATTTTCTGGTAGTTACCTTGATGCTGAATCGGTATCCAGGCGTCCGTCAGTAAATTCATGAATTCTCCTTGGGTTGATCCATACGGTTTAATCCTGTGCTAGTGTGGTAAAGATAGATGTAATCGCCTTGCTGCGCGACGAATTTCCCATTTCCAGCGGCTTGCATGGGCAGCCAGATAAAGCCTTCTTTATCGGTTTCCGGCAAACGACCATGGTTGCTCCAGCTCTTTGGTACGGCAACACTGTTTAAATTAAAGGCTTCCAAACGCTCGCTTTCATCCAGACTGTCTATAAGATCACCGTTTAATAAACACCGTTTGCCCTGAGCATTGTTATGAAAAGGAATCAGGTTCAGGCTCATTTCGCCATCGCGCGTCAATGCAGAAACATTGCTATCGTTGTCTGATAATTCGTTCATGCTGCTGTTAATCAGTTGTTTAGCCGACATCAGGCTGGCATAGCGGTCTTTGTCATACGCTTCATAACTTTTCAGTACCCATTCCGGTTCATCAGGCCATAGTTCTTCGCTATAAACCGATTCAATCCAATCCCGATACGCCGCCGGAAAACTGACTTCGCTTGCGGTTTCCTGATCCGCTCGCTGCAAGCATTGCTGGGTTCGCCATAACACCCGGCTATTGCCATATATGAGCTCATGCAATTCATAATCGTCTTCGGCAGGCAACAAGACAGTACAGACCGGTTCTTTGAACAGTTCCGGCCTGTTGCGATAATGGCGATGCAAACGCCCCATACGCTGAAACAATAAATCAACCGGACAAAGCTGGGTAATCAGCCAATCAAAATCCAGATCTAGCGATTGCTCGACCACTTGGGTAGCTATTAATAAATGGCCTTTGGCTCTGGCATTTTCCGGATAGGGTTCCGCACCAAATAAATCAAGAACGGCTCGCTCTTTTTTCTGACGATCGGCAAAGATAAATCGCGAGTGAAAAAGCAGCAGCTGATCTTCGGTGAGTTCTTCGAATTGTTCTATCTTCACCAGCAATAGTTGATAAAGCTGTTGTGCGACTGCAACCAAATTGCAGACCAGACAGACTTGCGCGCCCTGCGCTACCGCATCAAGCAATCGCTGAATAAAAGCGTCAACTGGCAATAAATGCGGTGTTTTGATCAGTTCCAGACGAACCGATATCGGCTTAGGCTGTTGCTCGGGCTGCGCCGTCAAATCGTATGCAAAGCTTTGCCCGTCCCGGCAATGAGTGATTAATGGATAAGCTTTATTGGAAATGGCTAGCTCACAACCCCATGCTTTCGCCAGCTGCTCTTTTTGTTGGAACGGCAGAGTGGCTGACAATAAGATAGCGCTGCCTCCGGCAAGGCGTTGTTGCTCCAGCACGGCATTCAGAAGTCCGTACATATAGCTGTCGTAGGCATGAACTTCGTCAATGATCAAAACACTACGGCCAATACCGAAGCCTCGCACAAACTTGTGCCTGACCGGCAATACTGAAACCAATACTTGATCGACTGTACAAATGCCGATTTGCCCTAGAAAAACTCGTTTGCGGCTTTGTGCCAGCCAATTGCCACACTGTACCCAGGCTTCTTCAGAGTCTTGAGCGGTTTGCGGATGACAGGCTAGCTTTAAATTTATGAAGTTTTGCTCATATTTCGCTCGGCCATGCGCCAAAATCACATTAGCCTCATTGGCAAACAGCAAAGGTGCCGCTTTCTCCAATCGTTTTAACATGGCATTAGATGTTGCTTGAGTCGGTAGTGCGAAAACAATGCTATCTGCCAATCCCAGCGCCAGTAATTGCCATGCATAAGCCAGCGCGGTTTCGGTTTTTCCCGATCCTGTTGAAGCTTCTATCAGCGTCAATCCTTGTGCTTTTGGCAGTTGTTTAACGAGGCACTGCACTTGCCGTGGCGAATGACCATTCAGTAAAACATCGATATTTTGATAAGGTTTAACTTGACTTATGACTCCCGCATCTTTCAGTGCCTGCCTGGCAACCGCCAACCGATCGTCATACCATTGCCGTAAATCTTCAGGTGGTTGATCATCATATTTAAAATATTCAGATGATCCCAACCAGTCACTTACTGAACAAAAACCGGCTAACATCGTCGATGTCGTTTGGCTACTTTTAATCTTTTCTAGTAAAGGCGGAGTATCGTTCAGCGATAACCCGATCGGATTAAGAAATAACCTCTCCAAGGCATTAAGCCATTGCAGCCTTGCCTGTTTAAATACAGAAAGCAAGTCCGCTTCAGCAATTGGAGAAGCATATTTTTTATTTTCTTTTTGATAATCATCCGGCACAACACCGTGATGTCCCATAACGGGCGCCAGCCAGCTATACCATGCCTGCCAATCGTCGTTGTCATCAAAGCAAAAATCATCTGATCCTGATGAAAATCGCTCCTTTAAATCCTGATAAAACCAATATAGTCCTGCTGGACCATGGTAATACTCTTTAATCGATAACCCCGTTAGTTGAACAGGTATTCCGCTTATTTCGGCATTGACGTTTTTCCAGATTTCCGGTGCCTTGCGTTGAAAACGCAGATCGAATTTTCCGTAATCATGCAGCGAAATAAAAAACAATACCCAGGCACGGGCTTGTTCTTCTGCTAAACCGGTAATTTCAGCAAAACATCGCCTAATACTGGCACTGCACTGCCACCACTGATCAGCTACCGCCGCCACATCCAAACAATGATAAGGCAGTAAATGGTAAGCCGGCCCGATGGTCTTATCCGGTTTAGCCTTCCCCCAATACTTGTAATACATTCTCTCCCCCTAACAATTCACCTAAACTTCATTATCCATACCCACCGTATCATTCCGTGCCACGGTTTTAATTATTTATAAATTTCCGACATGGCCTGTATTTCCTGCATGACAGCCTGCCTTAAGAACTCCGGCTCGATGATCTCGACGCTGCGGCCGTGTTTCAGGATATCCATCAGGAGTTCCCGGTGATCGCCGAACGGGATGCACAGTTCGTAGCTGCCGTCATCCAGCCAGCGATCGGTTTGTTTCGGGTGCCATTGCTCGTCGGAGATCCAGCGGGCGCGCTCGGGGGTGAATTTGAGTTTGGCGAGGTGTTGGGCCGGCCCTCCGAAGATGCCGTAGGCGGATGTGTAATGTGCTTCCAGTTGTTGGCGGTCGATGTGTTTGGCGGGTATGTTTTGCCGGATCGCGGATTTGATTTTTTCCAGGGCGAATGTGCGTAGCCCGTTTTTGCTGTGACACCAGGCGTCGATATACCAGTTGTCACGATAATAGATGAGATTTTGCGGTGAGATAGTGCGTTCCGAGATTTGCCCGTCGCTTCGGGCCTGGTAAACCAATTTTAATCGCCGGTTTCCGAATAAGGCGGCGGCGATTTTGGTGAACAGATGGTCATGGCCTTTGTAGCGGGAGGCCATAGTCAGTATTTTAACGCTTTCCAGTTTGCATTCGGCGCTGCTGTTGTCCAGCGCCAGCAGTTTTTCTATGCGGGTTTGCAGTTGGGCTATCTGTTCCCCAAAAATACCGTGCGATAGGTCGCGCAGCATCCTATGGCAAGTCAGCAGTCCCCAGAGCTCATCGGCGTTAAACCATAAGCCGGGCAATTCATAGGGATGCGCGCCTGTTTCCGTATCGTAGTAATAGCCGTTGTGTTTTCGGTCGTAGATGATAGGCGCATCAAAATGGTTTCTCATAAGACCCACCAACCGTTTGACGGTGGATTCGCTGCATTCCAGTTTGTCTTGCAGAAGTCGGTTGGAAGCCGGCGTGCGACGGCCGGATAAAATAGTGTGCAATTGATAGATTCTTTCAAAGCGATCCATGCCGCGCTCCTAATTATTATTTATTTGAGCCTCAGAGTGACTTTACACCCGAAATCGCTCTTTAATTGAGTCTACTCAAAAAACCAGCCATTGTCTCAACATTTCAACAGGTAATCATTTTCGGACAATCAACCTCTGCTGAAATTATCGTCGAGATACCGTTAAATCCTTTAATCAGAAGTCGATGCAAATCAGCCTGTTTATTTATCATTCGAGAAAACGGGCTATATCTTTAATACAGATAGCGCATCCTGTTTAAGATTGGGCGGAGTCTGGTCCGTGGCTTCGCTTAAAAAACAAAGTAAAACCTTTGAACTGATGTTACGCGGATAATTGACTCAGCAGACACCTTAAGGATTCGGCTAGAAGCACCCTCCGACATCCTTTCCAGTTAAGGCCGTCTCCCTGGGGGGCGATGCCCATATCGCGATTTAAAATCGCCCGGCAAGTCGCGATGTAGGCATCGCTCCCACTTTTACAAGCTGGCGCGCATCGGCACCCTTCCAGGCGCTATGTTGCCGCCAGTCCGCCTTCATGCTCGGCAACTGAAATATCAGCGCATTCCCCTCATTAATACCCGGACCGCTAGAAAAATTGAACCAACTCGAATGTTCAGTTGACGAATTTGGTGTGTCGCTATTTCATACGGGTCTCGCGTATGAGTTCGATCAAAAAATTACTAGTACCTCCTGACCCAAACGACCCGAGAGTGTAGTAATCCTATGACGACATATCGAACCGCTGACATCGCCTCCCCTTCCGCCGCCGGCTCGCTGGCGCTGCTGTTTATTCTTCTCGTCCTCGTCGTCATTGACGCGCCGGCCCAGGACAAGCGGGGAACGACAGCGGGTTCCCCGGAGACGCCCGGCGTTCTGCCGATCAAGGAGCACTATCAGGACCCCAAACCGTATTCGGGGGCGGCGCTCCCGTCCTGGCTTGCCAGGGATGAAGAGAGTCTTTGGCGGATGCCGGCCAGGGACTATGCCAGCACCCGGTACAGCACCCTGGACCAGATCAATACCGAGACCGTCAAGAACCTCCAGCTGGCCTGGACCTTCTCCACCGGGCAGACCAACGGCCACGAGGCGGCTCCGCTGGTGGTCGACGGGATCATGTACGTGGTCACCCCCTATCCCAACATCGTCTATGCCCTGGACCTCGCCAAGGGCGGCGCCTTGAAATGGAAGTACAATCCGCTGCCGCAGTCGGCGGCCCAAGGCGTGGCCTGCTGTGACGTGGTGAACCGGGGCGCGGTCTATGCCGACGGCAAGATCCTGTTCAATACCCTGGATACCCATGCCGTCGCGCTCGATGCCAAAACCGGCCGGGAGCTTTGGAAAACCAAGCTGGGCGACATCAATCTGGGCGAAACCATCACCATGGCGCCGCTCGTGGTCAAGGGCAAGATGCTGGTGGGCAACAGCGGCGGGGAAATGGGCGTGCGCGGCTGGCTGAAGGCGGTGGACATCGATACCGGCAAGGTCGCCTGGACTGCCTATAGCACGGGGCCCGATCAGGACGTGCTCATCGGTCCGGATTTCAAGCCCTTCTACGCCAAGGACCAGGGCGCCGACTTGGGCGTCAGCAGCTGGCCTCCGGATATGTGGCAGATCGGCGGCGGCGCCGTGTGGGGATGGATCTCCTACGATCCGGAGCTCAATCTGATTTACTACGGTACCGGCAATCCCGGCCCCTGGAATCCCGACCTGCGTCCGGGCGACAACAAGTGGACCCTGACCCTGTTCGCCCGCAATCCGGACAATGGCCAGGCGGCCTGGGCTTACCAGATCGAAGGCCATGACCTCTATGATTACGACGGGGTCAACGAACTGATTCTGCTGGATCTGCCGGTCAATGGCCAGATGCGCAAGGCGCTGATCCGGCCCGAGCGCAACGGTCACATGTATGTGATGGACCGGGCCACCGGCGAGGTGCTTTCCGCCGAAACCTATGCCCACGTCAACGTCACCCGCGGCGTCGACCTGCGGACGGGCAAGCCGAGAAAGGTGCCGGAAAAGGCGACCGGGCTGGGCAAGACGGTCCATAACATCTGCCCGGCCGCGCCCGGCGCCAAGGACTGGCAGCCTTCCGCCTATTCCGACCGGACCGGGCTGCTCTATCTGCCGCACAACAATCTCTGCATGGACATGCGCGGCACCGAAGCCAACTATATCGCCGGCACGCCCTTCGTCGGCGCCGAGGTGAAGATGTTCGCGGGGCCCGGCGGCCACCGGGGCGAATTCTCGGCCTGGGACCCGGTAGCCGCCAAGAAGCTGTGGCGCATCAAGGAACTGTTTCCGGTCTGGAGCGGCGCGGTCGCCACGGCCGGCGACGTGGTTTTCTACGGCACCATGGACCGCTGGTTCAAGGCCGTCCATGCCCGTACCGGCGAGCTCCTTTGGCAGTTCCGTACCAGCTCCGGCATTATCGGCCAGCCCGTCACCTACCTGGGGCCGGACGGCAGACAGTACGTCGCCGTGCTGGCCGGGGTCGGCGGCTGGTCCGGCGCCATTGTCGCCGGGGATCTGGACGCCCGCGACGGCACCGCCGCCCTCGGCTTCGTCAATGCCATGAAAGACCTGCCCAACCATACTAACAAGGGAGGCGATCTCTATGTCTTCGCCCTGCCTTGATCCCGGCCGCGCGCCTGGCCGGCTTCTGGCCGGCGTCCTGCTCGCCTGGAGCCTGGCCGTGCAGGCGCAGCCCGCCCGACAGCTGAGGGTCTGCGCCGATCCCAACAACCTGCCCTTTTCCAATGCCCGCCAGCAGGGCTTCGAGAATCGGATCGCCGAGATTCTGGCCGAGGAACTGAAGGCGACCCTGCATTACACCTGGTGGGCCCAGCGCCGGGGCTTCATCCGCAACACCCTCAAGGCCGGCCGCTGCGATCTGGTCATGGCCGTGCCCGCCGGCTTCGAAATGGTGGCCACTACCGCGCCCTATTACCGCTCCACCTATGTATTCGTGTATCGGCAGGACAGTCCCTACCGGGTGCGTTCCTTCAATGACCCCATTCTGCACGAGCTCAAAGTGGGCGTGCATCTGATGGGCGACGACTATGCCAATACGCCGCCCGCCCATGCCCTGTCCCGGCGCCGCATCATCGATAACGTGGTCGGCTTCCCCATTTATGGCGACTACAGCCAGCCCAACCCGCCGGCGCGGATTCTCGATGCCCTGGCCGAAGGGCGGATCGATGTCGCCATCGTCTGGGGTCCTCTGGCCGGTTTCTTTGCCCGCTGGGAACCGGTGCCGCTGGCGATGGCGCCGGTCTCCCCGGCTCTGGACCCGTCCTTCCTACCCATGGAGTATGACATCGCCATGGGCGTGCGCCACGGCGAACAGGCCTTCAAGGCCGAAGTGGAGGCAGCCCTGGCGCGGCGGCATGACGACATCCAGAAAATCCTCGACGCCTACGGTATTCCCCAGGTCGCGTCCGTCGACATGCGGGAGGCCGGGCCATGAACGTTTGCCGATACCAACCGAATTCAAGAGCCGGCCTGGCGGCTCTGTTGCTCGTTCTGCTCGCGGGCTGCGAGCAGGAACAGCGGCCGGTGCGGGAAGGCCCCGCTGACCGACTGGCGCCGGCCGGCACGTCCACGACGGGTCAGCCCAAAGAACGCCAAACCATAGCCAATCCCTATGAAAGCCAGGTGCATGCCATCAATGAGGGTCGACGCCTCTATGCCTGGTTCAACTGCAACGGCTGCCACGCCGCCGGCGGTGGCGGCATGGGGCCGGCCCTGATGGACGATCAGTGGATCTACGGCAGCGAGCCCGCCGAGATCTTCGCCACCATCATGGAGGGACGGCCGCAAGGCATGCCATCATACCGCGGCAGGATTCCGGAGGATGACGTCTGGAAAATCGTCGCCTTCGTGCGTTCCCTGAGCGGCCTGGGCACCAAACTGCCCGAAGGCGCCGGCAGCACTCCCTTGCAGGACGAGGCCTCCGGCAATCTGGACCAGGGGCCGGAGGAACTGAAGCAATATTACAAGGAGGCTGGCGATGACTAGCACCCGGGTCGGCTTTAACCGCCGCCGGCTGCGCGGCGCCGCCCTGTCCCTGGCCTGCGTCCTGCTGTGCGCCTGCTCCGGCCAGCAGTCCGCCATCACGCCCCAAGGACCGGTGGCCGACCGGATCGCGTGGTTTTTCTGGATCATGACGGGCGCGGCGGGCGCCATCCTGGCCCTGGTCCTGCTTCTGCTGCTGGCCGGCGTGTTCCGCGGGCGGCAACAGGCGCAGAGCAAGCCGCTGACCTATATCCAGAGCCGCAATCTGGTCCTGGTTTCGGGCGTGGTCATGCCGGTCGTGGTCCTGCTCGGCTTCACCCTGTTCAGCGCCATGACCGACCGGGTGGTGGCCAAGCCGATGCGGGCGGATGCCATCACCGTTGAAATCATCGGGCACCAGTGGTGGTGGGAAGTGCATTACCTGGATAACCGGCAACAGCGGATCGCCACCACCGCCAACGAAATCCATATCCCGGTCGGGCAGCCGGTGCGTCTGCTGCTGAAGGCTACCGACGTCATACACAGTTTCTGGGTGCCCAATCTCAGCGGCAAGACCGATATGATTCCGGGCAAGACCAATACCGGCTGGCTTCAGGCCGACCAGCCGGGGACTTTTCGCGGCCAATGCGGTGAATTCTGCGGCCTGCAGCATGCCCGCATGGCGTTTTGGGTGGAAGCGCAGCCGGCCGGGGAATTCCAGTCCTGGCTGGCCCGCCAGCGGGAGCCGGCGGCCGCGCCCGACGATCCGGTCCTGGCGCGCGGCCAGGCGGTGTTCCTGGCCTCCCAGTGCGTCATGTGTCATGCCGTGCGGGGCACCCGGGCGCTGGGCCGGGTGGCGCCGGATCTGACCCATTTCGGCGGCCGCAAGACCCTGGCCGCGGCCTCCGTGCCCAATTCTCGAGGCCATCTGGCCGGGTGGATTCTCGATCCCCAGGGCATCAAGCCGGGCAACTTCATGCCGCCGACCGCGCTGGCTCCGGATGATTTGTCCGCCCTGCTGGATTATTTGCACAGCCTCAAATGAGCCGCCGAACCATGACCAGCCATGAGAGAATCCAGGCCATCGACTCCAGCGAGGAAATCCAGCTGCTGACCGAAGTCTGGCGTTCGCCGCCGGGTTTTTTCGGCTGGTTCACGCACGTCAACCAGACCAGTATCGGCAAGCGCTTTATCATCACCGGGTTCGTGTTCTTCATCCTCGGCGGCGTGCTGGCCCTGCTCATGCGCTTCCAGCTCGCGACGCCGGAGAACGAATTTCTGGACCCGGACCTGTACAACCAGATCTTCACCATGCATGGCATCACCATGATGTTCCTGTTTGCCGTGCCTATCATGGAAGGTTTCGCCATCTATATCATCCCTTTGATGCTGGGCACCCGGGACATGAGTTTTCCCAGACTCAATGCCTTCGGTTATTACGTTTATCTGATCGCCGGAGCCGCCATGTATCTGAGCCTGTTTCTGGGCATGGCGCCCGCCGTCGGCTGGTTTGCCTATCCGCCCCTGGCCGATGCCAGGCACTCGCCGGGCATGGGCGTGGATTTCTACGCCACGGTCATCACCTTCATGGAGATTTCCGCCCTGGTGGCGGCGGTGGAGCTGATAGTCACGATTTTCAAGCAGCGCGCGCCGGGCATGTCCCTGAACCGCATGCCGCTGTTCGTCTGGTCCATTCTGGTCATGTCTTTCATGATCGTCTTCGCCATGCCGCCGCTCATGGTGACCAGCATCATGCTGGCCCTGGACCGCACGGTCGGCGCTCATTTTTTCACCCCCGGCTCCGGGGACCCTCTGCTCTGGCAGCACCTGTTCTGGTTCTTCGGACATCCGGAGGTCTACATCATTTTCGTCCCGGCCCTGGGCATGATCTCCAGCATCATCATCACCTTCACCCGGCGGCCCATTTTCGGCTATACGGCGCTGGTGCTGTCCCTGGTCGCCACCGGCTTCATCGGTTTCGGGCTTTGGGTGCACCACATGTACACCACGGGGCTGCCGCACCTGGCCGCCAATTTCTTCACCGCCGCCAGTTCCATGATCGCCATCCCCAGTGGAGTCCAGGTATTCTGCTGGCTCGCCTCGCTGTGGGGCACGCGACCGCGTTTCGCCACCCCGCTGCTGTATGTGCTCGGTTTCTTCTTCATTTTCGTCATCGGCGGCCTGTCCGGGGTGATGGTCGCCTCGGTGCCGTTCGACACCCAGGTCCACGACACCTATTTCCTGGTCGCCCATTTCCACTACGTGCTGATCGGCGGCGCGGTGTTCCCCTTGTTCGGCGGCCTCTACTACTGGTATCCCAAACTGACGGGCCGCCTGATGAGCGAAGCTCTGGGCAAGGCCAGTTTCTGGCTGACCTTCATCGGCTTCAACCTGACCTTCTTTCCCATGCATTACCTGGGTCTCCAGGGGATGCCGCGTCGGGTCTACACTTATCTCGAACCCTTGGGCTGGGGAGATCTCAATCTGTTCGTGTCCCTGTCTTCGGGACTGCTCGCCGCCGGCTTCCTGGCCACTTTCGTTAATGTCTTCCGGAGCCTGAAACGGGGCCGGCCGGCCGGCGATAATCCCTGGGACGCCGACAGCCTGGAATGGGGCACGGCCTCACCGCCGCCGCCTTACAACTTCCGCTATATTCCGGTGGTGATGGGCCGCTATCCGCTCTGGGAACACCTGAAGAATCAGGAAGTCCCGGTGGTGACAGGCATCCGCTCCGACCGCCGGGAACTGCTGGTCACCTCGCTGCTCGATGCCCACCCCGAATCCCGGTCGAAGATGCCCGGGCCTACCGTCTGGCCGCTGCTTCTGGCGCTGGCGGTGGGCATCGGCTTCGGCGGCTTCATCTTCCACAATATTTTTCCGGTGGTGGGATTTATTCTCAGCTTTATCGCCATCGTGGGCTGGTTCTGGCCAAGGCAACTGGCTCGGGAAGCCCGGGAGGAATCGTCATGAACGGCACTTTTTCCGTGCTGGACGCGAGCAAGCTGCCCAGCCACGCTTTCGAGCACCGCTCGCCGCTGTGGTGGGGCATCATCGGCCTCATCGTGATCGAGGCCACGGTCTTCGCCAGCCTGGTCGCCAGTTTCTTCTATCTGCGGAGCAATTTTCCCCAGTGGCCGCCGGACGGCACCCGGTCGCCGGAACTGCTGAAGCCCACGCTCGCCACGCTGGTGCTGCTGGCCAGCGCCATTCCCATGTACTGGGCGGACTCTTCCCTCAAGCAGGGCAAGACGTTTCCCCTGAAGGTAGGGCCCTTGATCAGCAT
Source organism: Methylobacter sp. BBA5.1 (assembly GCF_000746145.1). Lineage (NCBI taxonomy): Bacteria > Pseudomonadati > Pseudomonadota > Gammaproteobacteria > Methylococcales > Methylococcaceae > Methylobacter > Methylobacter sp. BBA5.1. The sequence continues at coordinate 114,454 of NZ_JQKS01000017.1, read as the reverse complement.
CGCCTTGGCGCTCGTGTTCCTGGCAATGAAGGTTGTCGAGTACCGTGACATCGGCTTTCGTTGGGACACGCATGCCTACGGTTCGGTAGTCTGGGCCATTGTCGGCTTCCACAGCGCCCACGTGCTGGCTCTGGTGTTAAAAACCACCGTCGTCACCACGCTGGCCTGGCGAAATTATTTCAACCGCAAGCGGCGTATCGGGGTCACGGTCAACGGGCTTTACTGGTATTTCGTCGTGATCATCTGGATTCCCTTGTATATGACCATTTACTGGGCCTCCTATTTTTTGTCGAACTGAGGAGATGCGCTTGGAACACCAGGACCCCGCCGACTATTTCATGCACCCTAAAGGCATCGCGGCCCTGTGGGCCGGCCTGCTGCTGGCGCCGCTCGCCTGGACCCTGCACCTGGGTATCGGTTATGCCCTGGTCGACTGGCTCTGCGAGAGCGGCCACGGTATTTTCTACCATCTGCTGACCCTGGCTACCCTGCTGATCGCCGCCGGCGGTCTCTATCTGGCCTGGCACAGCTGGCGGATCGCGGGGCCGCAGTGGCCCGACAGCGGCGGCGATCCGGTCTCGCGCAGCCGCTTCATGGCCCTGAGCGGCCTGATGCTATCGGGCTTTTTCACGCTCGTCATCATTGCCCAATGGCTTCCGGCCCTGTTTCTGGACCCTTGCTCGAAATGAAAGGCATCCCGCATTCAGTCCGTTTGCCGAGCCTGGCGGCCTTAGGCGTGCCGGTCGCCGCGCATGCCCATGGCGCGGCGGCTATCGCCCGAGACGGCCTGTGGACGGTCTGGAACACCGACCTGACCGTGCTGGCGCCCCTGGCACTGGCCGGCGGCCTGTACGCGGCCGGACTGTACCGCCTCCGGCGCCGCGTTCGGATGGGCTCCGGCATCCGGGCGCGGGAGGCGGCGGCCTTTGCCGCCGGCTGGCTGGCGCTGTTTATCGCCCTGGTGTCGCCGCTGGATGCACTGGGTAATGAACTGTTCTCGGCCCATATGGCCCAGCACGAGATCATGATGCTGGTGGCGGCGCCCTTACTCGTACTCAGCAGGCCGGTCGCGGCTTTTCTGTGGGGCATGCCGACGTGCTGGCGGCGTCGTACCGTCGCGGCATGGAGGTGCCGCCCGCTGGCCGGCCTCTGGCGATTCTGCCGCCGCCCGCTGAGCGCGTGGGGCATCCACGCCCTGGTCCTGTGGCTGTGGCACATTCCGTTGCTTTTCCAGTCGGCGATCGGCAACAACCTGGTGCATACCCTGCAGCATCTGGGCTTTCTGCTTTCGGCGCTGCTGTTCTGGTGGGCCATGGTGGATCGACAGCAGGGTGTTTCCAACCGGCTGTTGGGTGTTTTCTACATTTTCACCACCGCCGTTCACACCGGCATTCTCGGCGCCCTGCTGACCTTTACCGCCAGTCCCTGGTATCCCGCCTATGCCGCGACGGCGCCCGACTGGGGTTTCACGCCCATCGAGGATCAGCAACTGGGCGGCCTGATCATGTGGGTGCCGGGAGGCGCTGTCTTCATCGTCGTGGGCCTCTTGTCGCTGATGCGCTACTTTCAGGAAGCGGAACAGGGTTCGCGGCAAGACCGGGATCTGATCCTGGCGAAACGGGAATAAGCACGGGAGAGCAACCATGCGGACAAACATCCTCTTTTCAGGCGTACTGATCCTTTTTCTGGCCGGGCTTACCGCCTGCGGACCGGACCGGCGGGACACGCTCCGCTCCCGGATGATCGGCGGCGATCCCGAACGCGGCAAGGCGGCGCTCTACCGCTACGGCTGCGGCGCCTGTCATACCATTTCCGGGGTGGCCGGCGCCCATGGCCGGGTCGGCCCGCACCTGACCGGCGTCGCGCAGCGCTGGTACCTGGCAGGGATGATTCCCAATACACCGGACAATATGGTCGCCTGGATCATGAATCCGCAACGGATCAATCCCGACACCATCATGCCCTTCCTGAACGTGCCGGAAAACGATGCCCGTGACATGGTGGCGTATCTGTACGGCTCCTCGGAATAGTCGGCTGCATGGACAGATAATTAATAATTGGTAACTCCCGGCTCAGCCGGGGGGGCTCAGTCCGGATCGGCTCGGGGTGACGGGATTGCGCCCGTCACCTCTGCCACACCACCGGACATGCGGTTTTCCGCATCCGGCGGTTGAATCCAACGGCTTAGGCCGTTGATAGTTCTGATGGTACACATAACCCATATTGTCTCAACGTGGCATTACTCAACGCTCTGTGTAGTGCTGGGCTTTTCGCTATTCGCCAAGCTCCGCGTGTACTGTTCGCGGTTTCTTGTTGCCTTGGTGTCGCACCTAATCGGCGCAAAGCCTTCAGTCGCCCCTTTTTGTTATGCCAGCGTAACCAGAAACATTTTCGCATATGACGGCGCGTCCAGCCTTCCCATTTCAGGAGATGTTGGCGGTCGGTAGTGAGTTTGAAATAATTCCACCAACCTACAACGTATTGCCGCCACTGCTCAACCAACTCGTTACTGGTCAAGCTTTGCCGAGCATCCCAGAGTTCGCGTACTTTGGCTTTATAGCGGTCGATACTTTTTGGGCTAGTCGCGATTTCGTATGTTTCCGTTATTCTAAAACCAAGAAACTGACTATCCCAAGGTCGCCCCGTTCCGCTTTTGTTTTGGTTGACGGTCAGGCTTAAGTGCTTTTCTACCCATAACGTCAGACTTTTCAAGACTCGTTGCGCACTGCGTTCGCTACTCACATAGAGGGTAATATCGTCTGCGTAGCGGCAAAAACTCAGTTCTCGCTTTTCCAGTTCTTTGTCCAATTTGTCCAGGTAAATATTTGCAAGCAAGGGACTCAACGGGCTACCTTGCGGAACTCCTTTATACCGTCGTTCTACTTTTCCGTCTTTCACTACACCCGCTTTCAGATACGCTCTTATCAGGCCTAACACTTGGCGGTCTGATATTTTCCGGCTGATTTGATGCAGTAAAATATCGTGATTCACTTCATCGAAGAACGCCTTGATGTCGATGTCCACTACCCAACTTTTACCCTGCTGAACAAAATTTCGAGCTTGTTTCACGGCATCCTGCGCGCTGCGATAAGGGCGATAGCCATAGCTATATTGACTAAACCCGCTGTCGAACTTTATCGTTAAGATTTGTTGCATCGCTTGCTGTATGACTCGATCTTGCACCGTCGGTATCCCCAGCACGCGCTCGCCTCCATTCGGTTTTGGAATGGTCACCGCTTTCACGGGACTCGGGACATAACTTCCCTTTCTTAACTTGGCTTCTATTGCTTCCCAGTGCTGCTCTAAATGCTGCTCAGTCTCTGCAATGCTTCGCCCGTCTATTCCTGCTGCGCCTTTATTGCGCTTTACCGCGTCAAACGCTTCTTGCAGGGTTAGCCAGTTGAACATGGCATCCATCAGTAACTCTTCTGTCATTTTCTCTTTCGCCTTTTACCGCTAATCGTAGCTTGCATCCCACGCGATCTTGTTCGTTAAAGAATCCACTTTACTAGTTGATTTCCCGCCAAGGGGGTGGTTGCCGCAGTTGCAACGCCCGCTTGTTTCAGAATACTATGCGCGTCCGATTAGCCTCGTTGGGTTTAATGAACTTGATTCTTCAGCCCTTCGCTCCATGCCCATTACAGGCACTTCCTCACTACTACGGCCTCTGCTGACTTCTCCCAAACTCTCATTTAGGAGATCTCCCCAGGTAAGGTGCCTAAACTGTCTGCCCGTGCCGCCAAGCTCTACTTGATGTGTCTTTCGGTAACGGTTGGATTTCGTGTTTCCTAGCACACTCATCGCCCACATCCGGCCTCTCTGCTTGTTCGTGTTCCTACGGTCGTGCATTTGCTATCCGCTTCTTTCAGGCTGGCCTCGCGGCTTCCCCCTTGCGGTTTCGCTACGGTTGTCGTTACTACTTCCGGTTACCTCCTTTCAGGTAACTAGTTTTGGCCCATGCTGGGCACACTAGGGTACGCACTGCGTACCAGACTGTGAAAGAATTAGTGAAAAGCGTCATAAAAAGCCTTATTCACCACGAAGATCACGAAGGACACGAAGAAAAAATAAAATTAATCAATAACTTAAAACTTCGTGTGCTTCGTGTCCTTCGTGGTTAAATCTTTTAAATTGAATACTTTCACAGTCTCGTACCTTTTGGATTTAATTCATCTGAATATTTTAAAAAATGGCACGCGATGCGTACCCTACCTGGCTTGCCCAACGGTTCGCCTTTGGCTGGCGGTTCTCCGATAACCCGTTGTGCACCCGAAACAGGGCGGACACATAGGTCCGCCCCTACAATGCATCCATACGATACAGACGCCCCCTTTGATCTGAACATTTTAAAAAATGATACGCGATGCGCACCTGCCTGGCTTTTTGCTTGCCCTGCCGAACATTAAAATATTAGGGATTTCTTCTTGACACTATCAACCATTGCCAACACAATCTGAAGCCGCAACGGTAGATAAGAAAAGGCTTATCGAAAAAATTGCGATGAAAGAGACAAACGTATTATTCATCTAAAAAGAAGGTTCGGTATATGAAAGAAAAACGCCTTATTTCAAGGCTTTGTTCCGTGGTGCCCGCACTCATCCTGGCGCACGGGGTTGCTAACGCGATGCCCGGCATGTCCAAATCCGATAGCGTTGATGATAACGCGGCTCCGCCCCCGTCGAACAGTATGGGCGAGCCGCTCAACTCAGCCGGTTCCAACTTCGAGATCACCTACAGCGCCGATGGCAAAACCGCCATCTTCACCTCGACCCGCCCGGGCAGCATCGAATCGCCCGGACCCTACAACTTCGACATCTGGATGTCCCATTATGCCAACGGCGCCTGGCAGACTCCGGTGCATTTGGGACCGGACATTGACCCTGCCAAGGGACCGAGCATCAACACATCCGCCTGGGAACTGGAGCCGAGCCTTTCCGATGACGGCAATATCATTTACTTCACCCGCTACGAACCCGGCAATCTGTCAACCGGCGACCTCTACGTCACGCAGAAAGTTGACGGTGTCTGGCAACCGGCAAAAAGCTGGAACGAGGTTCCCGAACTGCCGAATCTCAACACGCCGACCGGCGAGGAGCACTGCCCGATCATCGCCTCCGACAGCCTGATTTACTTCAGCTACCAGCAGCCGGGAGTCACGCAGGACAGCGATATCTGGAAGGTCGAGAAGAAGGATGGCGTCTGGCAGAAACCGCAGAGCCTCGGTTCAAGAATCAATTCGCCGCACCGTGACCATCTGCACTGGACCGGACTGTCAAAGGACGGCAAGAGCATCATCGTGACCAGCACGCGAACTGATCTCGGCTCGCGGGGCGGGCATGATGAGTGGATCGCATACCAGAATCCGAAGGGCGAATGGCAGGAACCGTTGAATCTCGGCGATACCATCAATACCGCCGGCGAGGATATGTGCTGGAGCTTCACGCCCGATGGCAAGAAATTCACCGGAGGCTGGGGGCCGCAGGGCTCTTACGATCTTGAGCTCAGGTGGATCAACAAGGATGACATTCCCTTGCTGAAGAACTTCGAACCGGTCGGCCCGCCGCCCAACCTTCTCGCCGGCGGCAAGGAAAAGTAGAAGATCGGCAAGTAATTGCAGTCGCTTGACATAGCCCGCGGTCCGGCGAATACACAGCTGCTTTGTTTTACAATGCTTGCGGCAGCGATGCCTTCATCGCGGTTAAAAACAGTCCTCAAGTCGCGATGAGGGCATCGCTCCCACCGGTTCGTTATACTGACGACCCAATCCTTACAACTCGCCGCCCAGCGCTTCAAATCCGGACACGACATCGAGCAGTTCCTCGGTAATCTGGTTTTGGCGCTGCTGGCGATAGGTGGAAGTCAGTGTTTCAAGTCGCTGCTGGATGTTTTTTTCGGCCACCTGCATCGAAATCAGGCGGCTGGCATGTTCGCCGGCCAGCGATTCAGCGCAGGCGCTGAACAGCACGATGAACAGGTGCTGGCGGATCAGGGCGCGAAGCAGCTCCCCGCTGTCCATCGTGAACACAGGCAACGAGCGGGACGGCCACGGCCGGTCGCGGCTGGAGTTGAATCGGCTTGGATCGATCGGCAGCAACTCGCGGCGTTGGGCCCGGTACGCGGTTTTTTGTTCGTGCACATTATTGAACAACAGCACGCGCTCCACGCCGGCCTGCCGCCAGTCATCGATCCGCAGCAGCAGGTTCTGGACCGTCGAGGTGATGCCGGTAACCGAACCGGGCACGAAAAAAAGCTGTTCGACATCCTCCCCCCTTGCCCGCAACGCCGCCTCGATACGGCTGCCGACCGCCAGGATGCGCCGGTCGTCGGCATTCTCCAGCGCTTCGATGGCAAAGGCGGCGATGCTTTCATTGTAGCGTCCGCAAAGGCCGTGATCGGAGCCGAACACAATGGCGCCGGTCCGCCGCGGCGTCTGGACGCGGCCCGACGCGGCGGACCGGTGGTTGCGCAATACGGCCTGCAGACCCATTTCCACGGTACGGTTATAGTCGGTCAGCGAAGCCAGCGCCTTTTCGTACTGTCGGATGCTGACCGCCGCCAGCACCTTCATGGTTCTGACGATGGACTGCAAGTCGGTGGCGGTATCCATGTCCCGCTGCAGGGCTTCAAGGGTTTTCATGCTTGACGCTCCGGCCTGATTTGACGGCCCATCTCAACCGCCCTCCTGAAACCCGGGGTATAAGGTCATGCCGCCATCGACGTAAAGCGTGGTGCCGACCACATAGTCGGAGGCATCGGAAGCGAGCCAGACCGCTGCATGGCCGATATCCATCGGTTCGCCTATGCGTTCGTAGGGAATCAGTTTGTTCAGCTCGGCCTCCGCTTCTTGCGTTTCCCAGGCGGCACGGTTGATCGGCGTGCGGATCGCCCCCGGCGAAATGGCATTGACCCGGATCTTCTGATGCGCCACCTCTTGCGCCAGACTTTTCATGAACATGAGCACCCCGCCCTTTGAGGCCGCGTAATTGACATGCCCGGCCCAGGGAATCACGTCATGCACGGAGGACATGCAAATGATTTTGCCGGCGGCGCTGGATAATTCCGGTACCAGACCGCGCCGCGTGAATTCCTTGACGGCTTCCCGCGCGCAAAGAAACTGGCCGGTCAGATTGACGGCCAATACCGTGTTCCATTGCGCCAGGGTCATTTCGGAAAAAGGCGCGTCCAGCTGGATACCGGCATTGGCGACCAGGATATCGAGGCTGCCCCAGCGTTCCATGAGGATTCCAAACATCAACTTGACCTCCTGCTCCTGGCTGACGTCGGCTTGAACGGCCAGCGCTTCGCCGCCGCAGGCGTGTATCTCGTCGACCATTTTTTGCGCGGCTTCGGCATCGGACAGGTAATTGACCACCACGCGCGCGCCGGCTTCGGCCAATGCGCGGGCGACCGCCGCGCCGATGCCGGAACTGCCGCCGGTGACTAATGCGCGCTGCCCCGCCAGTGTCTTTTCGGTGAGTAAAGGCATGTTCAGGTTCTCGCTTCGGTTAATGGAGGATTGCGGCGGGATGCTTACGGCAGCCCCGCCCCCGGTATTGCCACCTCGGCAATCTCTATGCGCCCCGATTCCATGACCACGGCCTGGTACGGATCATCCGTTTCCGAGCTCAGCACGAACAGGGTCCGCCGCTCCGGTCCGCCGAGCATGCAGGCGTAAGGGATGCCTGCCGGACGGATCAGCGCTAACACATCGCCGCCCTGACTGACCCGGAGCACCGAACGCGTCGCCGGACTGGCCACCCATATCGCGCCTTCCTTATCGAGACAGATGCCGTCCGGCGTCGCGTCCCCGAGATGTGCCCAGAGATGAGGCGAATGCAGCAGGCCGTCATCGCCGATCAGAAAAGCCGTCAGGCGGGAGGCAAAGGTTTCCGCGACGATGAGCGTGGTGCCGTCCGGGGTAATGACGCTGCCGTTGGGGAAAACCAGCCCTTCCGCCGCTATCCGGCATCGGCCGTCGGGCTCAACCGCAATCAGATGCGTTGCGGCCGGCGGCGCGCCGCCATGCAGGTCATAACCGAAATTGCCGACATAAGCGCGGCCTTCGGCCGTGACGACCATGTCATTGCAATGGAACGGGGCCAAACCGGACAGGTCGGCATGCAGGACGAGCCTGTGGCCGATGAGGCGATAAACCGCCCGCCTGGCCATGGCGACGACCAGCGGCGTGCCATCGGGCAGCCAGCCCAGGCCGCCCGGCGGATCATCCATTTCCAGCCGGCATTCCGCCTGCCCGTCCGGCGTGACGGTCATTATCCGCCTGGCGTGCTGGTCGGTGAACCATAAACGATCCTGCCTCCAGCGCGGCGCTTCGGGAAAGACAAGGCCTGTTACAAGCACTTCGGTATCGTCCATCGTGATTCTCCTGGCTCTTTAGGTCTTATTGACATCAGTTTTTAAATTTAAACTCAATTGGGCAGACATTATCGATCCAATAAAAAACTGTAGCGCACGGATTACCCGCCCTTGTTCAGCAAAGACAGGCGATCCAATATTAAATCCACAATCGCGGCTACCGGCTGGTTGATATTAACGAGCAAGCCATGATCGGGTAAATCGAGGGTTTCCAACTGACTGGCCAGCAAGTCCGCCCCCATGAAATGATCGCGCCGCTGCATGAGCCGCTTGCGCAGGGTTTCATAATCCCCGGTGAGAAAGACGAATTGCACGCGTTCGTGATCCGGACGCAGCAGTGCGCGGTAGTTTTTCTTTAACGCCGAGCAAGCCAGGACGGCCCGGTCTCCTTTATCCAGGCAGGTTCTGATTTCTTCCCGCAGACGGTTCAGCCAGGGTGCCCTGTCGGCATCATCCAAAGGTTCGCCGCGCTGCATTTTTGCGACATTCGCCGCGGGATGAAAATCGTCGCCCTCGATAAAGCGCCAGTTCAAACGATCGGCCAGGGCTTTGCCCACGGTCGTCTTCCCGGCCCCGGACACGCCGCCGATGATCAACACATAGCCGCGAAGCCCGGGATCGGGGGGAGCTGCTTTTTCGGCATCGGACTCGTTATTCATACGGCGCTCGAGTTCATAGGCTCATCGGAATTGCCACGGCGCAATAGCCTCGTGACGTTAAATTGACTGACAGGCCGCCGACCAGTTCCAGACGAATTGCAGGCGGTTGAGTCAGACGGCCATCCCTTAAGGATTTGGTCCTCAATAATGATCCTGTAACATAGGGTACGCATCGCTCAAGAGCTGGTGGGAGCGATGCCCTCATCGCGACTTGAGCTAGCCCCTTATGCTGGGTTTCCGCAAAGCTCCAACCCAGCCTACCCGCTGTAACACAGGGTGCGCATCGTTCGCGAGCGATGCGCCTCACTGCGTCGCCTGGAGCGCTTTGAACAGGTACTGAAATCCTGCCTCGGTCGCGGATCCTATTTCATTCCCGTACCTTAACATCATTTTAGTCCGAGCCGTTAAGCAAGATCGAACCCTGCCGAAAATCCTCACAAAGACGCCAGAAACCGAATGACCGACTGTCTTTCCGCCACGGGCAAGTTCTGAAAACGCTGCCGGGCAGCCAGCGCCTCGCCGCCATGCCATAGCACCGCTTCGGTTAAATTACGCGCCCGTCCGTCATGTAAAAATGTCTGGTGCTCATTGATCCGCTCGATCAGACCGATTCCCCATAACGGCGGCGTCCGCCATTCGGGACCGGCCGCCTCGAAATCGGGGCGCCCGTCGGTTAAGCCTTCACCCATATCGTGCAGCAACAAATCGGTATAAGGATGGAATGTTTGCCTGGACAGTACCGGTAATTCTGGAAATTCGCCGGTCGTCAAGGTCGGTGTGTGACAGGCGCTGCAGCCGATCCGGGCGAAAATCCTTTCTCCCTGCCTCATCCTCGAATCATCCGTATCACGCCGCGCCGGAACCTGCAGTAAACGCAGATACAGCAGTATTGCGTCGAGTTGCTCATCGGCCAATTCCGGCTGGCGGTCCGATGGCGCTTTTTGACAAGCTGTTTGCGCTGGCGAGCAATTTTCTTTTCGGTATAAAGAAGAAGTCACGCCCATATCGCCGATAAAGGCGCCGGCAATTTGCTGTCTGAGCGTGGCCACATTGGCTTTCAGTCCGAAGCGGCCAATCACGCGGCGCTGCCGCTCGGCGTCCCAAACGTAATTCGGCCGACCGCTGACGCCCTGCTTTTTGCCCTGCTCGGCCAGATCCAAGATCGTCCGCCCGGACACCGCTTCCAGCAGACCCAAACCGAATACCGGAGGGGCGACGCGCGGAGAAAACAATATTTCCGGCTCCAACGGGCCGTATTGCAACTCGACGAATCGGTAAACCGGCATTCTCAGGCTGACTTTTTCGCCGTCCGGCAAGGTCACGACATGCTCTTTATACTCGACTTGCACACGGCCTTCGCCCGGCACGCCGGGAATGCCTTGCTCGCTCAACTGATCGCCGTAAACCGGATGCGCGAGCGGACCGCCTTGTTCATTTTGGCCCGGCAGACTGAGCCGTACCAGCATCGAACGCATGGCCTGCCCGGGCGTTTCCGGCGGGCGTCCGCGCCCGTTCTTCGGATGGCAGGAAACACAAGCCAACTGGTTATACAGGGGGCCAAGCCCTACCTGGCTGAAAAGCGGTCCGCGCCCTTCGTTTTCAATGTCCGTTGCCGGCGGAATCACCCAACTGTGCCGGAACAATCGACGTCCATGCCACGCTTGAGTCAATTGTTCCTCGTTAATAGGGGAATAGATACGGGTAAACGCCTCCCGCCCGGCATCAGCCGCTTCAAAAGCACTTTTCGCCTGCACTGGCTGCATAGCCATCCAGCATAGGAACAATCCCGAGAAAATATTCAGCCAACGCATCATCATGACTCCTGTTGCCGCAGCAGCCGTTCGGCTTCTTTGTACCGGCTTTCGATCTCCAGACGCCAGGCCTGCTCCAATTCCCGCGCCTGCCTGTCGGCATCCGGGTCCTCGATGCGCTTCATGAATATTTGTTGCAGCCCGGCATCATCGGACATTGAGGCATCGACAGGCAATGCCGTCAATAATCGCCGTATTTCCGCCAACGCCTCGCCTTTATCGGTTTCAGCAATCGCCTCCTGTGCACGCAGCTGCCGCCAAAGACGTTGCACGGTTTCATGTTGTTCGGTAAACATCAGATCGAACAATGCGCTATTCAATGCCAGGCGCGGCAACGAAACACCGGGATCGAAAACAGGCGGATGCCGTCTGGCTGCCGCAAACGGGTCGAAATACTGCTCGGGCTTATCCGCGTATACCGCCGGCCGGACCGGCAGTTTTCCGATGTCGGGATGGAACAGCAGTTTTTGGCCCGCATCCGACAGTACGAAACTGACGAAACGCCTGGCCGCGTCGGCATGTCGGCTGACTGCGGTGATCGCAATATGCGCCGGCGAATAGGCGATCGGTGCCGGATAAATCATCTGTATGGGGGCGCCGTTGGCCGCGGCCGAGGCAATAAAAAAGTCGATGCTCGGTGCAATGCCGCGTTCGCCGGAGCCGATAAGTTCGCTGATAAATGCCGCGCCAGGTTCGACCAGGCGCGCATTGGCCACCATACCCGCCAGCAGAGCCCAGCCTTGTTTCCAGCCGTATTGCCGCAATATGCTGTCTACCATCATCGGCGCGAAACCGACCTTGGCAGGAATGGGCATGACCAGATGCCCGTTGTAGCGGGCATCGCTCAAGTCCTGCCAGGTTTTCGGAAACGGCAGGCCGTGTTTTTGCAGATAACCGGGATTGACCGCGAAACCGTAGCCGGCCATTTCCGTGACCCTGTAATAACCGTCCGGGTCCGTTAGCGGCAAGGCGCCGAGCCGATCCGCCAGGCCGCTGCGGTCGATGGCCAGTTTCTGCCAGGCATTTTCCTGTTTCAGCATCAGAAAATTATGATGCGCGGCTGATTTACGGTGCGCGACGGACCAGTAAACATCGACTCCGCCTTGCCCGGGTTTTCTTAAATACAGCAGGGCATCGTGCGGCATGCGCCATAACACCACCAGGTCGATATCCGGATTATCGCGTTCGAATGCCGTTTCGTAATGGGAGACCACGTGTTCGGGGTACGCGGTCAATACCGTCAATTTTTCTTTGGCCCCGGCCGGATCGATGCTGAGCCCTGCGATCAGGCAGATTAAAACACGGACTAAACTTGTCATGACATTGTCTCCAAAGGTTCAATAGCGATAGTTGATATTGGCGAAGTAATTCCGGCCCGGTTCGGGAAAGCCTTCCTCATAGGCATAATTTTGATCGGCGACGTTATTGACGCCGAACTCGGCATTCAAATGCTTATTCGCGATGAAAGTGGCTTTGAGGTTGCCGACAACAAAGGCATCCGCTATCCGGGTTCCATCGGTATCGCTGAAGCGCTTGTCGTTGTATTCGGCGCTGGCGAGCAATCGCAGATAGCGAATAGGCTGATATTCGAGATACGAGAAAACCTTGTGCCTGGGTGTGCGGAGCGGCTTGATCTGCGGATGGGTAATATTGTTGCGATCCAGCCACGTGTAATTGACATGCATGCGCCATTGATCGCTGATCTTGGCGGTTGCGTACCATTCAATACCGAGATTCTCCTGCTCGCCGATGTTTTGCAGTTGAAAACAGGGGGGCCGGGTGCAGATGGAGTCAGGCAGCGTCACGCTTTCGATGGTGCTGTCGATTTGACTGAAAAATACCGCCGCGCCGTAATCAAGCATTTCGAACGCCTTGCCGTCCAGGCCGAACTCGTAATTCAGGGCTTTTTCCGCTTGCAGATCGGGACTGGGCAAGGCGCTGCCCAACCGATAGGAATACCGATCCTTGATCGTCGGAAACCGGGTCTTACGCGCCAGGCTCGCATGCACCACAAAATCCTCGGACAATTCATAGAATGCACTGCCTTGAATATTGTAGGCATCCTTGGTTTTTCCGAGCGGAAACGAGACGATTTGATGATTGATCAGGTCCTGCGCCTGCAGGCGTTTTTGCCGATCGTAGCTGGCGCCGACCACGAACCTGAGCGCATCGGTCGGCGTGTAGCTGTCCTCGATCGCATAGGAATGGTATTCATCGGCAAAGCGTTGCCACGGCTGACCGGTATCGCCGATTTCGCGGTGTACGTCTTGTTTGTAGTTGAATCCCAGTTTGAGTTCATGCTTGTCGAACCAGGTCGTGCCATAGTCAAGACCGGCGCCGAAGGTGTAATCGTCGTATCGGCTATCGAAAGCATAAGCCTTGCGCATTGAGCGATATCCGGCGTCGTCGAATGACTGCAGGCTGTTCTGAAAGGTATCGTGGTAGGCGCGCAGTTTGACGGTGTGATCGTCGCCGAACTGGGTTCGGGACAGAAAATAAACGCTGTCCTTGTCCCAGTAAGGCCAACGCCAATAGCGAGTAGCAAAGGTTTTGTCAGTGCCGGCATAAGGCGGGCTATCCTTGCGCCCGCTCTGGCTGTTATAGCCGATCGCATATTCGTCGGTTTCGTTCGGCGTCAAACCCAGTTTGATGTTGCCTTTATAATCGGTATTGCCCGAGTTTTCACGAATGCCGCCATCTTCTGACGCCGCGCTGGAAAAATCCTCGGACAGCCGCCAGAACTGCCGGTCCAGAAACGAGGCGCCGCCCTGGATATACCACCATCCCTGATTGGAGCCAAAATTCAAAGCGGTTTGGTAATAGTTTGCGTCGAACCGGGAATCCATGCCCATGCCGACGGTGAAATTGCCCTCTAATTCTTCCGTGGGCTGCCGACTGACCAGATTGACGCTGCCGCCGAGGGTATTAGGACCATACAGCACCGAGGCATTGCCTTTACTGACATCGATTTGGCCGATATCAAAAGTCGTAAAACGGTTTAAATCGACATTGCCGTCGTAAGGCACATACACGGGAATGCCGTCCATAAACAGCGGCACCTGGCGGGAATCGAAACCGCGGATAAAAACCAGGCGTTCGTTACGCGCGCCCAGATTCTGAATCGAAACACCGGGCAGTAAGTTCAGCGCCGAAGCGACATCGTTGCGGTTATGGCGGGCTATTTCCTCGGCCGTAATCGTTTCCTTGTCGGAAAATTTCTCTTGTCCGGCTACACCGTTGATTTCAATCACCCCCAAATCAAATATGTCCGGATTAGCCAATGTAGCCTGTGAAAACGCGGCCATTGACAGTAATAAAACAGCTGGATGCATGGTGAACCTTTTTTATTGGTTTGTACTTAATCTACTGATGTTACGCACGGGCGGTTTCATCCCGTTTGCCGCGCCGAGCACCGCAGCTTTCGCCGAGAATAGCCCGAAGGGGCGCTTCATGGATGAAGCGCGTTGCCAAAGGGACAGGAGTCCCTTTTGGCAACCCTCGGCGAAAGCGAGGAGCGCAAGGAAAAAGCGGCAACGGGCGGCCTTTTCTTTGGTTACTTTCTTTTGGCCGCGCAAAAGAAAGTAACTCGCCTTCGGGTGCGATAAACCCGATTAAATAAAACCGTCGCGATAGCGACACTTTATTAAATCGATCTAACTTCAACTGGCTGCGTAACATCAGTTCATCTATATAACGCTGGTCACACCCGACTCCAGTCATGGCTTGTTTCCGACAAATTATGTTGAATTGTCGGAAACGCAACACCAGGAGCCGGTGGAAATCCTAACTTAACGTTATGTACTATAGTATATAACGTTAAGTTATGCTCATGCACAGCAATATGTAAGCCATAAGTACCCGCGAATCGAAATAACGCCTTCCAGTCCTGTTCGCTCGCGATCAAAATGCCGCGACAACCGGCAAAAATTTGGCGCGGTTTCTGCTAGCCGTCAATCATTATGAACTCAACTACATAACGAAGAGGGAAATTATGTTACTGGAAATGAACGTCTCGTTGCGACGCGGCAATTTCGATCTAACCGCCGATTTATCGGTACAGGATGAGAACATTGGACTGCTAGGGCGCTCCGGCGCAGGCAAAAGCACCATGCTGGGCTTGCTGACCGGCACAATGCGGCCCGAATCGGGACGGATAGTCCTGGACGGAAAAACGCTTTTCGATAGCCGTAAAGGCATTTTTATTCCGCGCGAGCAGCGCCCCGTCGGCGCCGTGCTCCAGAACGACACGTTGCACTCGGGCGCAACAGTCAAGGAATGTTTGTCTTCGGCTTATGAACGCACCCTCAAGCAACGGCGCGGATTCCAACCGGATCATCTGATTGATTTCCTGCACATCGGCCATTTACTGAATCGACCGATTGCCAGCCTGTCCACCGGTGAACGCCAACGGGTCTTGCTGGCAAATGCCTTGTTGAAATCGCCCAGGTTATTGTTGCTCGACGACCCGCTTGCAACGATGGGGCATGATGTATCGAATGTGCTGACACCTTTTCTGAAACGCGTGGCCAGCGAACTGCGGCTACCGCTGGTTTATGCCAGTCAAACGCTGGGAGACATGCTCGAATTCAGCGAAAAAGTCGCGGTCATGGACCAGGGACGCGTGGTCCGGCTCGGCTTGCTGAACGATCTGTTGAGAGAGGTTGGCATGATTCAGAAAATCGGCTTGAGCCAATTCGAGAATAAGATGCGGGCGACGATCATCGCGCACGACATTCCGAATGGCTGCACGCTCGCGGAAACCTACGGCACCGAATTGATACTGCCTTTGCGCAGCGACTTGGCGCCGGGCACTTCGATCGCGGTCACCCTATCCTCGAACGAAATCGCGCTATCGCGCGGCTACATAGCGGGCATTTCGATGCAGAATCAAATCAAGGGCCGGATTTGCGCGCTTATTCCCGCCGAAAACGGCATATTGGTTCAAATCGATTGCGGCAACGTCTGGATAGCCGGCATTTCGCTGAAGGCCTGCCAGGATATGAACCTGAACGAAGGCGACAGCGTTTATTGCCTGGCCAAAACCGTCGCATTTTCCTACCGGGCCAATACCGATCCAAAATCGTTCGGAGGGCTGTTCGGGAGGCGATAGCAATCAGCCGTTACTTGAAACCTGCATTATGCGGCAAAATTTGACCCAATCAGCATTATTTCAGTATCGATTGTTAATCGGGCTGTTCATTTTCCTTGATTCCCAGGCGTTTTAATCGGGCAATTCCCACGGATTGATGCCCTGATACCGTCATACGTAGGGGCGAACCTGTGTGTCCGTCCTTGCCTAACCCGGATATTTCATGAAACCACAGAGAACACGAAGAACACGAAGAAAATCATGGCGTTATCATTTACCACCGATAACTTCATAAGCTCATCATGAAATATTTCTAAGTATTTGAATTGAAAAGCCTTCGTGTACTCGATTGCTGTTCCAGACGCAATTCTACCGCCTCCATCCTTGGAGGCGTTCGTGTCCTTCGTGGTGAAATATTCAGGCAAAAGGTTCGCCTTTGGCTAACGGTTCTCCGATAGCCCATTGTGCACCCGAAACAGGGCGGACACGTAGGTCCGCCCCTACAATGCATCCAATACGCCGCGCGCGAAATCCAGCAATACGGTTTTGTCTTCATTGCTTAACTTCTCGCCGGCATGGATTTTTTGCCGCTGTGGCTCCAGTTGACCGGCCAGGGCGCGGGTCAGCCTGTCGCCGGCCGCGTTGATCCCGGTGATAGGGATGGCATCGAACAAGCCTTCGTTCAGGGCCTGCAGGATGACGATCTGCTCAAACGCCGTCAGCGGCCGGCTTTCCGGTTGCTTCAATACTTCCCGCACGCGCCGGCCCCGTTCGATATTGCGGCGCGTGGCTTCGTCCAGGCGCGTGCCGAAACGCGCGAAGGTTTCCAATTCCTCAAACTGCGAATAGGCCAGCCGCAGTTGTCCGGATACGTCCAGATAACCCGGCAACTGGGCCTTGCCGCCGACGCGCGAGACCGATTTGCCGACATCGACGGCCGGCAGGTCGCCTTTCTGGAACAGTATCGGCGACAGATAAACCTGGCCGTCGGTAATCGAAATCAGGTTGGTCGGTATGTAGGCGGACAGGTTTTGCGCCTGGGTTTCAATGATCGGCAGGGCCGTCAGGCTGCCGCCGCCGTGTTCGGGTTTCAGCCGGGTGGCGCGTTCCAGCAGGCGCGAATGCAGGTAAAAGATATCGCCCGGATAGGCTTCGCGGCCCGGCGGCCTGCGCAGCAGCAGCGACAGTTCGCGGTAGGCGTGGGCATGGCGGGTCAAATCGTCGTAGACCACCAGCACGTCCTCGCCCTGGGTCATGAACCATTCGGCAATGCTGGCGGCGGCATAAGGGGCGATATACTGCACGCCCGGCGTGGTCTCGCCCGGCGCCACCAGCACGATGCAGTTTTTCAGTGCATCCTGCGCGCGCAATCGCTCGATGACCTTGGCCACGGCCGAGCCGCGCTGGCCGATCGCGCAATAGACGCAAATGACGTTTTTATTGGTCTGGTTCAGTATCGTGTCGACCGCGACCGCGGTCTTGCCGGTCTGGCGATCGCCCAGGATCAGCTGACGCTGGCCGCGGCCGATCGGGATCAGGGCGTCGATGACTTTGATGCCGGTCTGCAGCGGCACCGATACCGGCGCGCGCTCGATGATCGGCCGGGCCTCGCGCTCGATCGGCCAGCGCCGGCCGGTCCGTACCGTGCCGGCATTATCCAGCGGACGCCCCAATGGATCGAGCACGCGTCCCAGCAATTCCCGGCCGACCGGTATGTCGACGACGCGGCCGGTGCGTTCGACGCGGCTGCCGGCGCTGAGGTCGGATTCCTCGCCCAGTAGCACCGCGCCGATTTCGGCGGGGTCCAGATTGAAGGCCATACCCATGACGCCGTTTTCAAAGCGCAGCAGTTCCATGGCTTTGGTGCCCGGCAAGCCTGCCACGCGCGCCACGCCGGTGCCGACCTGCATCAGCCGGCCGATTTCACGCTCTTGCAGGGCGAAGTCATGTCCGGCGATGGCCGTATCGATGTGCTCCAGCGCCTGCCGGATAAATTGTTCAAGTAAGTTGTTCATGATCGGCCGGTGTCAGCAGATCGGCGTCAAGTTCGGCCAGATAGCGCTCGATATTCCATTCCCAGCTTCTGCCGCCGGCTTCCAGGGCGATGCCGCAGATCAACCGCGCATCCTGCTCAAACTGTATGGCGTCGGCGGCATTGTTCAGCCTGTCCTTGATGCGCTGGCGCAAGGTTTCGTCGACCGGGAAACTGGTAATGACCGTGACCGTACGGCTTTGCCCGAGCGCCGCCCGCTCGGGACCGGGCAGGTTCGACAATTGCCGCAGAAACTGCTCGACGATGCGCTGCTCCAGGGTCTGATCGGCCAGCCCTGCCAGGATTTTACCGCCCAGCCGCAGGGCTTTATCGGCGATGGCCCGCCCGACTGCCGTGCCGAGTTCCTGTTGCTCCTGGCGCATTTGTTCCGAGAAGCGATTTTTTTTCTGCCGGATTTCATCGTCCAGATGTTGCAGCCGCTCGGTTTTTTCGGCTTCGGCCCGCGCCCTGGCCTCGGACAGGACTTTTTCCCGTTCGCGATGAAGGCCTTGCAGGCTGGCCTCATACTGTTGTTTCAGGCTTTCGGCTTGCGCCCGCTGGTCCATCACCGCTTGGCGCTGCTCAACCAGATTCCGCTCGCGGGCCGCCATGGCATTGATGATAGGCCGGTACAGGAACTTCTTCAGCAAGCCGATCAGAATCAGAAAATTGACGATCTGGGCGCCGGTCGTAAACCAGTCTATCTCCATGAATCAGCCCCCTGCCCTGGCGATGACGTAGTCCCAGAACGGATTGGCGAAAATCAGGATCATCGAGATGACGAAACAGTAAATGCCCGTGGATTCAACCATCGCCAGGCCGACGAACAGCGTGCGCGTGATCGTATTGGCTTCGTCGGGCTGCTGGGCGATGGCGCTCAGTGCCTGGGCGACGGCGCGCCCTTCGCCGAGCGCGGGTCCGATGGCGCCGATGGCCATCGTCAAGCCTGCGGTAAAAACCGATACCATGCCGATCAGACTGATTTCATTCATGTTGTACTCCTTAAAGTTAGCAAAGCGACCGCGACATCCCGCCATTAATCCGCCTGATCGCCGGAGGTTGCCGAGGCGATATAAACCATGGCCAGGATCGAGAAAATATACGCCTGTATGGAGCCGGTCAGCAAACCCAGCACCTGCATGACCACCGGAAAAAAGAACGGCGTCAGGCTGATCAGGATGCCGGCCACCACCGTGCCGCTCATGATGTTGCCATACAGCCTGACCGCCAGGGCCAGCGTGCGCGAAAACTCGCCGATGATATTGAACGGCAACATGAACACGCTCGGGCGGGCATATTGCTTGAGATAGCGCCATAATCCCACCTGGCTGATGCCGTATGCCGGCACGGCGACAAAGACGCAGATGGCCAGGGCGGTCGTGGTCGAAAGCGAGCCGGTCGGCGGCAGATAGCCCGGCACCACGGCCAGCAGGTTGGACAGAAAGATAAACAGGAATAAGGTGCCGATCAGCGGCAGATAGCGCGCGGGATTCTGCTGGCCGATTTCGTGGATTTGCTTGTTGACAAAAAACACGATGACTTCCAGCAGATTCTGAAATCTTGATATAGGCGCGTCGATCGACAGCCGGCGGGTAATAAGGAAACTGCCTACCGTCAACAATGCCATGACCAGCCAGGTAAACGCCAGCGTGGCATTGATTTTAACAAAGCCGTATTGCCATAGAATGATCTGGTCAGGGTTGTTAATCATTTTTGTGCCCTTGTCGAGTTGTCATCTATCCTGTGGGGGCGACTTCGGTCGCCCTTTTTTCTCCGAACAGGCGACTGAAGTCGCCCCCACAATAGTGTTCCTCCCCATCCAACTCTCACTACCAGGAGAAGGCGCTTTAATGCGCCTGATCAATAGCAACCGGACGCCGACAAATCCCACCAGGCACAACAGCACAGACTGCCAGCTCCATCTGATGACCGCATAAAACCCGGAGGCGACCAGCGCATTGCGCAGAATAAAACTGCCCAGCATCCACAGAGCCGGATGCCTCGCCGTTGGCAAACGGCGTACCGTGAACCAAAGCCCGCCAAAATAACAAAATCCCAGCACAACGCCCCAGAGCATAATACCGGCATACAGGTAAACGCTTTCAGTCACGGTCGCGCTCCTTGCCGATCCAGCGCCAGGCGTTCATGCAGCCCAGCGCCACGCCGACGAACAGTAAGGTTAAGGTCCACGACACCTGGCCGGGCCACTGCCGGTCGATCCACAAGCCCAGGGCGATGCCGGCCAGGGTCGGAATCGCGATCGACCAGCCGATCAGCCCGAACATGCCCAGGCCGAACCAGACGCTATGGCGTTTGTCTCGGCGTGCCTTGAGCTTGCGTTGGGCCTGCCGGTCGACCGACTGGCTGATTTTATCGCCCGGGGCTTCAGGTTTGTGTTTGTTCATCATTATTCCTGCATCTGCGTGAACCGGCGCAATACGCCGGCTTCCAGCCTGGCCAGCGCGCTGCGGGTCAGTCGCTCGGCCTCGTCCTGTTGCTTGAAGCGTTCCTCGACCGTTTCGCGCAGGGTCGCCAGATCATCGCCGCGCACCGCGTTGGGCGTCGAAATCAGCACCTCGGCGCCGCATTTGACCAGGATCCCCTCATCGACCGCGATAAACACCTCTCCGCCTGTTTCCGGGACATACATCAGCAAGCCCGGCACCAGCGCGGCAACGAAATCGACGTGGCGAGGCTCCAGGCAGAATGAGCCGTTCCCGGCTTCGGCGATGATCTTCCGCACCGGTTCGTCGATCAGGATCTGGCTAGGCAGCAGCAGTTTTAGTCTCACGGTTTACCTCGTCGATCGTGCCGATCATGTATAACGCCTGTTCGTCGGTCCGGGCGAATTCATCGTTCAGTATGCGTTCGCAGCCGGTCAGCGTATCGTTCAGACTGACCAGGCTGCCCTTGCGCCCGGTGAAATGCTCGGTCGTGGCGAACGGCTGCGTCAGAAAGCGCTCCAGCCGGCGCGCGCGGTTGACCGTGGCCCGGTCGTTTTCGCTCAGTTCCTCCAGGCCCAGCATGGCGATAATATCCTGCAATTCGTCATATTCGGCCAGCACCCGGCGCACTTCGATGGCGATCGCGTAATGGCGGTCGCCGACCACGGCGGCATTGAGCATTTTGGAGCGCGAGGCCAACGGGTCGACGGCCGGGTAAAAGCCCTGGCTGGCACGCTTGCGCGACAGCACGATGGAGGCCGACAGATGGCCGAACACATGGGTGGCGGCCGGATCGGTAAAATCGTCGGCCGGCACGTAAACGGCCTGGATCGAGGTCATGCTGCCGTTGGCCGTGTTGGTGATACGTTCTTCCAGTTCCGCCAGCTCGGTCGCCAAGGTCGGCTGGTAACCGACGCGCGACGGAATCCGGCCCATGAGCCCCGAAACCTCGGAGCCGGCCTGAATAAACCGGAAGATGTTATCGATCAGCAGCAGCACGTCGCGCCGCGTCTCGTCGCGGAAATACTCGGCCACGGCCAGCGCCGTATGGCCGACGCGAAAGCGCACGCCGGGCGGTTCGTTCATCTGGCCGAAAATCAGCACCGAATCCTTCAGCACGTTCGCCTCGTCCATGGTGCGGTAGAGTTCCTCGGCCTCGCGGCAGCGCTCGCCGATGCCGCAGAACACGCTGACGCCGCGGTAATGGCCGACCATGTTATGGATCAGTTCAGTAATCACCACGGTCTTGCCGACGCCGGCCCCGCCGAACAGCCCGGCCTTGCCGCCCCGCTCCAGCGGCACCAGCAGGTCGATGATTTTGATGCCGGTCTCGAACACCTCGGAGGCGGTGCTGCGTTGCGCCAGCGACAAAGGCGGCTGGTAAATGGAGCGGTTGTGTCCGCCGGCTATGGCCGGCTTGCCATCGATGGCCTGGCCGAACACGTTGATCATGCGGCCCAGCAGCGCCTCGCCGACCGGCACGGACAGAAAGCGGCCGGTATCGGTCACGGGCGCGCCGCGCTCCAGCCCTTCGGTGGAATGAAAGGCGATGCAGCGCGCATCGGTTTCAGTCAGATGGCCGGCGACTTCGAGCACGATATCGCCCTCCGTGCCGGCCAGCAACATTTGATTGATGCCGGGCAGCGCCGTCGTGAAAGCGACGTCGACAATGCTGCCCTTGACCGATTTAACGCGGCCCGTGGCAGGGTTTTGATGAGATTCGTTAGCATCGGTCATACATCAAGCTTGTTTGTTAGTTAAACGCTGGTCAAGGTATTTTTACCACGAAGGCC
The DNA here is from genome assembly GCF_000746145.1 of Methylobacter sp. BBA5.1. NCBI lineage: Bacteria > Pseudomonadati > Pseudomonadota > Gammaproteobacteria > Methylococcales > Methylococcaceae > Methylobacter > Methylobacter sp. BBA5.1. The sequence continues at coordinate 92,253 of NZ_JQKS01000017.1, read as the reverse complement.
ATGAAGAACACGAAGGTTTTAAGGATTAAAAACGCTTTTTCCTGATAACACGCAACCTTCAGTCTGGTTTCTATTCGTTCCCGCGTTCCTGCGTGGAAATGCATATCGAGGCTTCGGGGCGACCGGTATGGATTCCCACGGAGGAGAGACTGTGAAAGAATTAGTGAAAAACGTCATAAAAAGCCTTATTCACCACGAAGATCACGAACGACTGCAGGGATGCAGGAGGTAGAGCAACGCAGGAGCAGTTGCCGAGGATACGAAGAAAAAATTAAGTTAATCAATAGCTTAAAACTTCGTGCTCTTCGTGTCCTTCGTGGTTAAATCCTTTAAATTGAATACTTTCACAGTCTCAGGACCGTGGGAACCAGAAGGCCATCGGTTTCAATGCCTATGATGCCTGAGCGCTTGCCTCGCCCTGGTGCCGGTCGCGCGCCAGCAGCAGATAAAAAGGCGGCACGATGAATAAGGTAAACAGCGTGCCGCCGATGCCGAGGCCGGTGATGACCACCAGGCCGATATCGAAGCGGCTGGCGGCGCCGGGTCCTGTCGCCAGCAACAGCGGCACCATGCCGACCATGGTCGATACGGCCGTCATAAGAATTGGCCGCATGCGAATCATGGCCGCCTGTTCCACGGCATCGTGTTTGGACAGCCCTTCCCGGATCTGCAGTTGGTTGGCGAATTCAACGATCAGGATGCCGTTTTTCGCCGTCAACCCGATCAGGGTGATCAGGCCGATCTGCGTGTAGATATTGATCGAGGCAAACCCCAGCATCAGAAACGCCAGCGCGCTGGCGATGGACATCGGCACCGAGGTCATGATAATGAGCGGATCGCGCCAGCTTTCGAACTGTGCGGCCAGGATCAGATAAATCACCAGCAGGGACATGAAAAAAGTGATGACCAGTTCGCTGCCCTGCTGCGCATACTGGCGCGAGACGCCTGTGTAATCAAAGGTGTAGCCGCGCGGAAACACGTCGCGGGCCAGTCGCTCCAGATACGCCATGGCGTCTCCCAGGGCGATGCCCGGCTGCGGCGAGCCTGAGACCGTCAGGCTGTTAAGCTGCTGAAACTGGGTCCGCTTGCTGGGTTCCACCGATTTTTCGATGTGAACCAGCGATGACAGCGGCACCTGGCCGCCCGATTCCGTGCGCAGGTAATAATCCCTGAACTTGCTGGTATCGAAGCGGGACAAGTCGTCCACCTGGGGTATGACTTTGTAACTGCGGCCCTGCAGATTGAAGCGGTTGATATAGCTCTCGCCCAGCAATGCCGCCAGATTGCGACCGATTTCCTCCATCGAGATGCCGAGATCGGCGGCCCGGTTGCGATCGATCACCAGCGTGGCCATGGGGCGGGTGAATTCGACTTCCTTCATCAGAAACGAAAACTGCCCGCTGCCCATGGCCGAGTTTACCAGCTCATCGGCAAGCTGATCGATCTGCGCATAATCGGCATCGCTCTGTATCACGAACTGCAGCGGCAGGCCGCCGCCCGATCCGGGCAGGCTCGGGCGCGGAATCACGGCGGTCTGGAAACCGGCGATGTCATTGACCTTGTCCTGCAGTTCCGGCTGGATATCCATTTGCGAGCGCTGGCGCTCGGTCGTCGACGGCATTTTAAAGCCGCCGAACACGACGTTGTCGTCGCCGCCGAAGCCGAGCAGCACGAAGCTTTCGTAATATTCCGGAATGGTCTCGAAGGTGTTGAGCAGTTCCCGTGCGTAAGTCTCGTTATATTTCAAGGTCGCGGTCTGCGGTCCCGTGGCCATAAAGAACAGGATGCTCTGGTCTTCCGTGGGCGCCAACTCTTTCTGCGACAGCGTGAACATGAAGTAAATGCTAATGATCACGACCAGCGCGAAAACCGGCAGGATGGACGCGAATTCCAGCACAGGATGCAGCAGGCGCCGGTAACGCTCGGAAAGGCCGGTAAACAGGCGCTCGACGATGTGCTCGAAGCGGCCGGACGTGCCTTTTTCCTTCAGTACCTTGGAACTGAGCATGGGGGCCAGCGTCATCGCCACAACGGTCGATACGATGACGGCCCCGACCAGTGAAAACGCAAATTCGGTAAACAAGGTCCCGACCAGGCCGCCCATGAAGCCGATCGGCAAATAGACCGCGGCCAGGGCGACCGTGGTTGCGATGACCGGCAGCACCAGTTCGCGCATGGCATCGATCGCGGCCTGAAAACGCGAGCTTCCCAATTCAATATGCCGGTGCACATTTTCGACGATGACGATAGCGTCGTCGACGACCAGGCCGATCGCCAGCACCATCGCCAGCATGGTCAGCAGATTGATCGAAAAGCCCATCAGCAGCATCAGAAACGTGCCGCCGATCAATGACAGCGGCACGGTCACCGCCGGCACCAGCGCCGCGCGAAAAGAGCCCAGGGACAGATAGATAACCACCAGCACGATCACGACCGCGGCAATCAGGGTAAAAAACACTTCATCGATCGAGTCCTGAATGAACTGGCTGGCGTCGTAAGGCACCAGCACCTGAAGCGCTTCCGGCAGTTCCGACTTAAGCTCGTCCAGTGCTTTTCGCACATCCTGGGCGACCACCAGCGGATTGGCGCCCGGTGCCTGTTCGATGGCCATGAAGATGGCATCCTTGCCTTTATACCAGCTGACCGAATCGTAATCCTCGCTGCCCATTTCGGTATGGGTGACGTCGCCAAGGCGCACCAGGGTGCCGTTGCGATTGCCCACGACCAGCCGCCGGAAATCCTGTTCGCGCGCGACGTCGGTGGTGGCGCTCAGGTCCATCATGACGTAATCGCCCTTGGTCTGGCCCGCGCCGGAAAGATAATTGTTGGTACGCAGCACCTCGGCGACATCGTCGGCGGTGACGCCCAACGCGGCCATGCGTTGCGGGTCCAGCCAGATGCGCATGGCGAAGGTTTTATTGCCCAGCATCTGCGCCTTGCCGACGCCGGCCACGGCCTGCATCTTCGGCTGTATCACGCGCAGCATGTAATCGCTGATCTGCGCCGGCGCCAGCGTTTCGCTGTATAAAGCCATGTACATCAACGCCGTCCGGTCGCCGGTCTGCGAGGTGATGACCGGATCTTCGGATTCTATCGGCAGGACATTGCGCTGGCTGGCGACCTTGGCCTGGATTTCGGCCACCGCCGCGTTCGGATCGTAATTCAGGCGCATGTGCGCTTCGATCGTGGAGCTGCCCTGGCGGCTGGTCGAGGACAGGTAATCGATGCCTTCGGCCTCGGCGATCGCCTGCTGGAGCGGCGTCGTGATAAAGCCCTTGACCAGATCGCTGCTGGCGCCGTGATAGACCGTGGTGACGGTGACGACGGTATCCTCGGTCTTGGGATACTGGCGCACGTCCAGTACCAGGATCGACCTGAGGCCGATCACCAGAATCAGCAAACTGATGACGCTGGCCAGTACCGGCCGCTGGATAAACAGGTCGGTGAATTTCACGGCGTGTTCTCGCGTTCGCCGGGCGCCGGCCTGTCATCGACGCGGACCGGCATGTCGTTGCGCAATTTGACCTGGCCGGCGCTGACCACGCGTTCGCCGGCCTGCAGCCCTTTGACAATCTGTACGCGACCCTCGCGCGTCTCGCCGGTTTCAATCTGCCGGCGCTGTACCGTCAGGCCCTGCTCGCCGGACTCGACCACGAACACGGAATCGCCGTAAGGGTTGTAGGTAATGGCCGTATCGGGCAGCGTCAGCACTTCCTGTTCCTGGCTGGACAGGACCCGTACGTCGGCAAACATGCCCGGGCGCAGGATGCTGTCGGGATTGGCCATTGTCGCGCGCAGTTTGATCGACCGGGTTTCGATGTCGATGGCCGGGTTGATGGCGCTGATCGTGCCGGTGAAGATTTTGCCCGGATAGGCCTGCACCGTCAGGATCAATTGCTGGCCGATTGTCAGTCCGGCCAGATGCTGTTCGGGCAGCGTGAAATCGACATAGATGGGATCGAGCATTTGCAAGGGTACAATCGCCGAACCTTCGGCCAGATACTGTCCGATATCGACCAGCCGGATGCCGAGCTTGCCGTCGAAAGGCGCACGGATGTGTTTTTTGGCGATTACCGTCAGCTTGGCCTTGACCGCCGACTGGGCCTGGGCCAGCTGCGCCTGATTAAGATCATAATCGGATTGGGAAATGAATTTTTTGCCGATCAGCCGCTCGCTGCGCTCAAACCGGACTTTCGCCAGCTGCGCATCGGCCTGCAAGCCCCTGAGTTCCGCCTCATCCGTGGAAGTATCCAGTTCGAGCAGCAACTGGCCTTTTTTGACCGACTGCCCCGACTCGAAATGAATGGCCGTGATCTTGCCGGCCAGTTCGTTGCTGACGTCAACGCCGGCAACGGCAACCAGGCTGCCGACGCTGGTCAGATAAGGCTGCCACCGTTCCCGTTTGACTTCGGTAACGGCCACGACGGCCGGCGGCGGCGCTTGCATTTGGCTTAGCGCCAGCCGGTCCTGATAAAATTTCCAGCCGAACAGTCCGCCGAAAATCAGCACGGATAACGCAACGATAAGGAGAATTCGTTTGATCATGGATTCCTATAATGAATGTCCGTTTTGCAGCTCAAGTGCGGAAAAATGGACTCATTATAAGTTTTTCTGGCGAGCTCGACTCAAGGTTTTTTATTAAATCCGGCCTTTTTCTTCCGATGCCGAACGGTCTCTTTTCAGGGTTGCTGCGCGCACCGGCTATACTCTGCCCGGCCCTCTAACGACCAGATTGTGCTTGACCGACTTCACGTTCGGATCGCGGCGCACTATTTCCAGCGCTCGGGTGACCGCGATTTGTGAACTTACTGTGCCGGTAAGCGTGACCACGCCGTCAGTAGTCGAGACGCGAATATCGGACAAGGCCAGGTGCGGGTCCTTAAGCAGTTCGGCCTTGATGCGGACGCTCAGGGCGGCATCGCTGATATAGCCGCCGGCTTTTTCGGTCTGTTCGTCCAGCGACTCGCGGGTATCGTCCATAGTCTCGGCCGCTGTTGTTGCGGCCTGATCAACCTGTCGTCCGGTCCGCTCTCCGACTCTGTCCTGAGCGCAGCCGGCCAGGCCGGCCGCCATGGACAAGGCGGCAGTAAGGACTGTGTTTGATAAGTTCGCATTCTTTGTTTTCATGGCATAGTCCTCGGCATGTGTTTAAGAGCACAAAACAGCCGTGGCATCCTGGGCCTTTCCCCCCGGATGAGGAAAGGGAATGCCCGGGTTATTTTGTGTACATTCGTCAAGATTATAAAACACGCTCCTGCCCGGCAGTAATCCTTGAGGATTACTGCCTATGCCAATCGGTTCGGCGGCCTGCGCCTATAATATGAGCATAATCAAAAGAACGATCAGTATTACCCCGAGTATACCGCTAGGCCCATAACCCCAGCTTCGGCTATAAGGCCAAATGGGAACCACGCCCAGGATAATCAAGACTAAAATGATCAATAATATAGTTTCGGGTGTCATGGCGTTTCTCCTTTAAAACGTGAACGTCAATATGAATCGTCGCGGTACTGCATTATGTAATCCACGCATAAAACCTACTGCTGCATCAATCCCAGAATCCCGACGATAATTAAATAAATAGCCACGAAATAATTCAAAAACCTGGGTATCAGCAAGATTAATATCCCTATTATCAAGGACAGAACAGGCGTGATAGTCATAGCACTCATGGAAATCTCCTTATTTAATCAATTACTTGCATCACACTACGTAAACCCGAAATTAGTCTAGCTCTATAATTGAATTCGGTCTGTACAATACCGCACATAACACTGTTTTTTTCAGGGATTGAAATTTTCGGGATCGCTGGACTCGGTTAGGAACGGGAATGTAATGATGCAGAAAATGTAGGAGTTTCAGGTGCACAACGGGTTATCGGAGGACCGCTGGCCATAGGTGAACCGTTGAGCAAGGGCGAACACACAGGTTCGCCCCTACGTGTCTGTTCATTTTACAGCCGCCTGTGCCGGAGGCTGCCGCTGCTGCCGCGCTGTCGTTGAAAGGAGACCGCCCGGCCTTGTCTATCGTTGTGTTGGCTATTGCCCTCTGCCCCCATGTTGCCGTCCGTCAATTTGTCATTCCCTATCGATGCCACTGCCGCCTGGTATGGCGTCCCGCATCATGTTATCGCCGCCTGGGGCGGTGGTATCCCTGTTGATATTTTCACTGCCGGGAGCGGGAGTCTCCATTTCTTCGGTGCCCGGACTGGGATCCATACCCTGCCTCATTCTATCCCTGCCCCGCTCCATGGTTTCGCTGCCCTGCTCACGCAGTTTGTCCGTATAACCGGAAGACGGCTCGGTATCCCTGCCGACACCCTGTCTTTCAGTACCTTGCGTTCTTCCCGGTTGACTGCCTTGACCTTGAATGCCTTCGGATTGCATGGGCTGATTACCCGAGCTCTCATATTCCCCGGCGTACAGTGGATTGCCCACATAAATCAGAGCGATGCCTAAGAGCAAAGGCAACCAGAACTTTTTTTGGCTAAATTCGGCCGTATTCATGCGGAAAACCGTTTCTGGCCTTGTAGCTGCTGTATTCGATGCTCTGTCTATGATTTTCATAATAGTTTCCTCTTGAGAACGTTGTAGAACCATCTGTGATCAAAAAAACAGTGTCTGACGCAACATGGCTGAGCGGACTGGATTTGGCCGCTGTCAGCGGGAATACTATCCATCGGGATTTATAGACTTTCTCCTTCAATTGTTAAGGCTTAATGGCCATTCGTATCGGGACTTGCCACGAATTAGCTCATCGATAGATTCACCCGGGTAGGTTTTAAAAGCTTAGTTACGGAACTTGCCAAAGTCAGTGCGCTGTCGCACATAAATTATCGACTGATTCCCTTAATGCGGGATATCGGGAATTTGAGCAAGATAAAACCCTTCATCGCAGTCCACCGCTTGTTTACGGCTTGGAATACGATCGCCTTCCATGCCATATCAGCGACAACACAATCCGCTCTCTTTTCTTAGCCCGAATTCAGGTTATCTACCGGTATTGGATTCAAGGGTTTATCAAAGCGATTTTTTTCGACTCCCGACGAAAACGCATAGACCGTGAACAACCGCGGTACGCAGCTTACGTCGGGATAAATAAATAGTCGGTGCAATATCGACCAGCAATTATGGGATCATTCCAGGATAATGACCTCATTTGATCCCACGTTCACATCGCCGGTAACATTCACAACAATACCCTCCTTGCCCCTGTTATTCGTATCCAGCAGCTCAATGTAATTGCCGGTGATTTCTATCCTGTCGGATTTAACGGTATCCTCGGTTCTAACGGGCACCTTGATTCCGACAAAACCGAAATCCTGGGAATGCGTTATGGTGTTGTCTATAATCCGCAAATCCGTGCAGGAAGCGCAACCGATGCCTATATTGCCGACATTGGTTACTTTATTGTCAGCGATAACCACATTGCTGAACGATTCCTCTGAAGCATAGCCCGGATCAACGCTGATGCCCCAGCAGGTTTGATGGGCGGCGCCAAGATCTTCATAAACCGTGTTGTTTTTAATCGTCAAATCCGTTACCACACCGTGAACCACCAGGGAAACCCCATAGCATTTGCCTTCCACGATAGCGGCTTTATATAACGTATTGTTGGAAACCGTAATGCCATAATTATCTTTACCCCCAATGTAGATATTATGATTGAATATTTTCCGCTCGAACCCATTGTTAGTGAACTTATTATTATGTATCAGGCAGTCATTGCAGCCGCCCAGCCACCCTTGTCCCTTGTTATTAATGATGCTTGAGTTTCTTAATACGATGTGTTCGTTAACCTGATTGGCGCCGGGATTGGGGGCATTGGCGCCCGCGGAATACATACCGATAGAAAAGCCATCGATGGTCACGCCCTCAACGGTTACATAATCCACGTCATTGAACAGGAAAATGCCGTTACCGCTGCCGTTTCCCTTGAGCGACAGGTTCCTGACCACATAGCCTTCGTCATGATCGGCCGGACCGCCATCCTGGAAATTCAATACCCCGTTGGCGCCGCTGCTTGAAATTACAGGCAATATGTCGGTACAGGAATTGCTGTTTGAAGAATTATTGTTCCCGGAAGGTCCGTTTGGAGGTATATAGTCAGCTATTGTGCAAGGCGCATCCGGAGTACAGTGCTGATTAAACAGCCGGGGATAAGAGGAAGTAAAGGTCCCGCCCCGGCAAAATAAAATGGCATCGCCGGCATTTAAAGCGCCAAACTTCGACATGGCATAATCATAGGTTGACCATGGTTCAAAAGGCGATAGGCCGGAATTACTATTGTCGCCATTATTACAAACATAATAATTCTGTGCCTGTACTGCCCCGGAAAACAGGCAAAGGAATAACAGGCCGGCTTTAAGCATAGAGGAACATTTTTCTGTCATATCCCATGACCGTTTGATATCGGCGAGACCATCCTTATTCAATCCGATAGCCGTCAACGGGTTTTCAATGATTGCTTTCGATACGTTGTCTGTCGCGTTCATAATAGTTTCCTCAATTGAGAACATTGTACAAATCAAATGTGATCTAAAAAACAATGTCTAACCGCATCACATAGTGATTGCCGGGCGGTTTGTGTTTGTCCGTTAAAAACAGCAAGACCGCCAATACATCGGGGAATAAATCAAAATACGCACTCTAGAGACTGTGGATGAATTAGCCTCTTATGCCGGGATTCCGCAAAGCGCTAACCCAGCCTACGCGCTAAGCCACAGGGATGTGGCGAATGTCGAAAACGCAGGGTGTAGGCTGGGTTGATAAACCCGGCATTTCGAAGCCCTTTATGCCGGGTTTCCGCAAAGCTCCAACCCAGCCTACACGCTTTCACATTCTCTCAGACCATAACGCTAGTATGCGCTTCAAAGATAAGACGCAAAAAATGCGGAAGTCCGTGCGCTGCCGCACATTCAAAATCGCATCTATCTACTATCAGCTCTATCTGTTCAACTGGATCATCATGATCGATAAGCCATTGAAAAATATCGTCCTGATGAATTTCAGGAGCAATATCGGAGAATTTTGATCTGGTTTGACAAAATGCAGCCAGCCGCGACGGTTATTTCTGTCGATTCCTCGCGTCGAATAGCGGGTTTTTTAGGGAGAAAACCCATCCTTGGGTTTTAAGACGCCAGATTCATCCTGTCGAGCATCGATAGGGCAGTAAAATTATATGGGATGGTATCCATTCCTTATCGGAGGAAAAAATCATTCGAGCCTATGTTCACATCGCCGGCGGCAGGCACGACAATACCCTGCTTGCTCTTCTTATTCGTGTTCAGCAGCTCAATATAATTATCGGTAATGATTATCCTGTCGGACTTAACGGTATCCTCCGTTCTAACGGGCACCTTGATTCCGACAAAACCGAAGTCCTGGGAATGCGTTATGGTGTTATTCAAGATCTGCAAATCCGTGCAGGAAGCGCAACCGATGCCCACATTGCCGACGTTGGTCACCCTGTTGCCGGCAATCATAAGGTTATTAAAGGATTCATCAACCGTAGACCAAGGATAAACGCCGATACCCCAACACGATTGTTCGGCGGCGCCGATATCTTCATAGATCGTATTATTTTCAATCGTCAAGTCTTGTACAACCCCATGCACCGCTAATGAGGTGCCCGCGCATTTACCGTTGACAAGAGTTGATTTGTTCAGAAAATTATTGGAAATGGTAATGCCATAATAATTATGGCCGACAAATTTTATATTATGGTTATTCAGTTTTCTGGCAAAGCCGTTATTGATGAATTGATTATTATCAATTACGCAGTCATTGCAGCCGCCGAGCCACCCCCCACCTGCATTGTTAATGATGGTGGAGTTTTTTAATACGATATGTTCGTTAACCTGGTTGGCGCCGGGATTGGGGGCATTGGCGCCCGCGGAATAGATCCCCAGGGAAAAGCCATCGATAGTCACGCTCTCAACGGTTACGTAATCCACGTCGTTGAACAGGAAAATGCCGTTACCGCTGCCGTTTCCCTTGAGCGACAGGTTCCTGACCACATAGCCTTCGTCATGATCGGCCGGACCGCCATCCTGGAAATTCAACACCCCGTTGGCGCCGCTACTTGTAATAACCGGCAGATCGGAAATTGAGGGATGATCATCCATAGGCGAGATATTCGGGGGTATATAGTCGGCGAGGGTACAAGGCACGTCCGGGGTACAGTATTGATTAAACAATCGAGGGTAAGAGGATGTGAAGGTCCCGCCCCGGCAAAACAAAATGGCGTCACCGGCATTTAAACGGCCGAACTTCGTCATGGCGTAATCAAAGGTTTTTAAAGGTTCATAAGGTGAGGAACCGAAATTGCTATCCGATCCATTGTCACAGACATAATAATTCTGCGCCAGGACTGGACTGGAGAACAGGCAAAGCAACAACGGGCTTGCCTGAAAAACAACAGCGTATTTTCTTTTCAGCATAGTCCAAGACGGCTTGGTGCCGGCAAAGTCGTCCTGAGTCGTGCCGATGGCTGACTTCGGCGTTATAGCTAATGCATTCGATATTTTTTGTATGTTTTTCATAATAATCACTCCTAATATGAAAAACATTGTAGAAGCGAATGTCATCTAAAAATGCTAACCGCATCACATAATAACTGACGCAAGTCCGCTAAAAACGGGAACATCGCAATAAATCGATATGTGCCCCGCTCATTCCGGCACTACCGCTCAATTTCATAGATAACAAGATCCGATATTGAGCAGCCAATCGTCACATTCATCAAATGCGCCGCGGAAAAACGGCATGCGGGACTTGCGGACTAGAATGGGATTATCGAACGAAGATTGGAAGCACCGGCAAGCAAACGGATCGGGTAAATGATGGAAGGGCGCTTGACCGCCCTTCCGTTAACTCAACTGCCCCTGAGGCCACGAGTAATTTTGCACAGCCGGTTTGTGGCTAAGTTTCTGATATTTTTTAATGGTCCCAATGCGATGACGCAACCCGGGCCGAACAGACATGCTGTGCCGTTTAAATTCAGTGCTGCGTGGTCATGCCGGCCATTTGCCTGCAGCTGTCGGCGCATTCACGACAGGTAGACGCGCACTCCTCCATATCGCCAATGCTATCGCAGTCCATGGCACAGGCTTCGCAGATTTCGGCGCAGACTTCGCAGGTACGGTTGTGGAATCGTGAACTGCTGAGCATGAAATTAGCGGATGTTTGGCAAATTTCGGCGCAATTCATCATCAGGCGGAAGTGTTCCGGCTCAACATGCTGTCCGCCCATTTCCAGGCATTGGTTCATGGCGGTTTCCCGGCAGACCTGGGAACAGCGGGTACACATTTCGATGCATGACTGCATGGATTGATAGGATGGGCTTGAGGTTTTTCTTTGCTCTGATTGACTGGTATACATGGTCGATTCTCCAAAATTAGAAAGACAAACGCAGCCTCAAAGGGCTGCGCTATTTTGCTAGAACACCAGGTTTCGCCACGCGCGTTACGTTTAAACCTGATAATTAATTTAACCCGAACAGCATTTGCAGTCGGTGCGTTGCCGTACATAAATCATTTTTTGCGATAGGTAAGCCGGATTTTTCGATAAGCATCTAACCGGCAGGTCCCATGTCAAGCAACGAAGATGAAGATCTGATATTACGTAGACAATTGATTCAGGCACCGGTAGGAGCGGATTCGGCTGAAAATAACCACTGATATCCCTTCAGGTTAAGGCCGTTTCCGTGAGAGCGATGACTGCATCTCGATTTAAAATCGCCCGGCCGGTCGCGATGTGGGCATCGCTCCCACTGGCCAGTGAACAATGCCTGCCCGGAGCGGCGGACGGCATAACCCTCTGTCTGTGCGTCACGACAGTGAAAATAATGAAAATTCGGAATGCGGTTGAGCGCGAGGCTCCGGCACGAAAAACGGGCCTCACGATTTCCAGGCTAGCGGTTTTGGCCCCGCTGCATTTGCTCGCTAGCCGGCTTGTCCTTGCTCATCGATACGCTGCTGAGTAAGCCCATATCAATCTGCAGATTCTGTTTGAATTGAGTGATTTCCCCGCCTAGCGCGGCCAAATCCATATTGGCTTTTCTGACCCGCGGAAACATCTTGCCTTCTTCCTCCTTAATGTGGTGCTCCACCATTTCCCTGAGCACCGTGACTTTTGCGTCAAAATGCTCATCCTCGGGTGCCATCGTTATCAATTGATCGATCAAATCCTTGGCCGCGGCATGCTCCACGATCGCCTCATCCATGATATCCAATTGGCCGATCGAGTCGATGGCGGCCGGATAGAAAATTTCCTCTTCGATTTGGGCATGGATCGAAAGCTCCAGACAGATCTCCTGCACGATCTCCAGCTTTTCGTCCTCGGCTTCCTCGCTTTCCTTAAGCATTTCAAATTCCTCGAACAGCTTTTTTACTTTATTGTGATCCTGGGTGAGCAATGCAATCGCGTTCTGTTCACCGCCGCCATGCTCTCCCGATTGTCTCTTTGCCTGATTCATAACGGTCTCCCCTTAAATTAACGCTGGAAAAAACAAACGGATTCCAGTCGTGCAATACTGTTTACGGCCATTGACAACCCGGCGGGATGCAAGGCCTGCAGCTTTGTGCTGATAAAGACAGCCCGTGGTAAAGACGTGCCGCGGACTGTCGCTTCGTGCGCTTCGCGGTAAAAATGTCAATGTGGCACATGCACCACTGAATAGAGGATTAAACCTCCTCCGGGTACTCTTCATCCGGGATCGGCGTTCCGGCAATACCGCCCAAGGCGCCCGCTATGGCACTCAGCAGAATCACGATAAAGCCCCACAAGGCTGACCACGAAACCGCTTTAGCCGTGCTATCGGCCGCTTCCCGGGCTCGCTGTTCAGCCTGTTGATAGGCACTGCTCCAAGTGTCTACCCGATTCGCCGCTTCATCCATGCTCATACCCGTACGCGTCACAAGCAGATTGATCAAAGTCGTACGATTGCTGATCCTGGTATCCTCATCTTCCGCCGTCAGAAACCGTTCCAGAGCCATGCTGAATTCAGGATCCATCACGCTGGAGCGAGGTCTTGCCGGGATAGGCATGCCGGTCATTGGGTCGATTGCCTGTTGCGAACCCGCGCCTGGCTGATTGGACAGCAGCACCATCGCATCTTCCCGGATATCGTCCCGTAAAAGCGCTGAAGAGGTACTCTCGGCCATGCCGCGAGCACCCGCGCTCAACACAGTGCCGGCGCCGCTCACGATCGAACTGATGGCGCTGCCCAGCAAATAAATCGTAAACAGCGTGGTCACCGCCCAAACCAGCAGGCCGTGCAATAAACCGTCCAGATGGCGCAGATAGCCGGAAAACTGAGCCGCAACCCAGCCGCCGATCACCAGCGAAATAAAGCTCGAGACCACCCACCATAACCCGGCGCCGACGCTGAATGCGCTCGCGCTGGGCGTGCCTTCGGCAGACAACGGATCGACCGTGCTCATGCCGATGCCGGTGCCCAGCATACTCAACAGTACCTGAACACCCAGGGCGACAGCCACGCCGGCAAAGACCGACGCCCAGGACACCCGTTTTATCCATCGCGTCCGGCCGGGTCTCTGAGTAGCCGATATACCGGACCTTGCCTGCATTTGTTCATAGGATAAATTGCTCATAACCATGTACTCCGAATCCAGTTAATGAAAATTGCCGAGCATCTGCTCTAGCGACTGCTAACTGCGCAATGTCCGATAGCAACTCTTTGGAGCTGAATGCCCTCTTCCACAGATGATTGGAGCTTAGTTGCAAATGCCGCTCATGTCAGTACGCTGACGAACATAAGTCACCGGTAATCGGCCCTGGCCACGGTTTCTTTTTTTATGTGCGCAACCGAACTGATTATTTCCAAACCTGTAGGTATCCTCTTACAGCAAGTGCTGGAGAATAACCGCTCCGGCTATATTGAAATTCATTATGAGGAGACGAACATGAGCTATGTAGATCGCGATACCTATGGCATATACAAGGGCAAACTGGATAAATCAGGCCCCGGCCCGCGATTGATGGGGGCGGACACACTGCTTGGCAATGATGTCTACAATACCAAAGGCGAGGATTTGGGTGATATCAAGGAGATCATGCTGGACATGGCTTCTGGCAGAGTGGCTTACGCCGTCCTGTCATTCGGAGGGATTCTGACGCTGGGCGAAAAACTGTTTGCGGTACCCTGGGATGCGTTAAAGCTGGATACCAAAAATGAACGTTTCACATTGGATGTCGACAAACAACGCCTGGAATCGGCGCCCGGGTTCGACAAGGACCGCTGGCCGGATATGGCGGATGAGACCTGGTCTAGAGAAGTCCATTCCTTTTATGGAACAAAGCCGTATACAACTGAGTCTATTCAGCAACCGTATTCAAGCGAATCCGGCCCTACACATCATTAGTTATTCAATGCCACGCTGTCCCGGCGGCGTGGTTTCCTCTCTCGTCCGAACGAGAGTTTTTTTAAAATAAAAAACAACTGGAAGGGTATCTATATGAATATAAAATTGACTCTATTATCGGCGGGCATCGCGCTGAGCCTGGGCTCTGTTGCCGCTTACGCGGGAGAAAACCATCTGCAGGAAGCCATTAAGCACGTCATGATGGCTGCTAAGGCAAAGGATGGAAAGTCAGTCGCCCAGCATGCCGAAGAAGCGCAAAAACACGCCAAAATCGCCGATGAACATTTGGACGCCGGTCTGAAAAGCCTGGAAGAAGCCATTGATCATGGCAATCAGGGCCACGATGACATGGCCCAAAAAGCCGCTAAAGAAGCGGAAGAACACCTTAAGGCCTCCCAATAAACTTACTATTCATTTTTTTCTTGAAAAGAGTAAACGGCAGCGCTTATGTCGAATCGCTGTTGGTGGAAATTTTGACTGATGTGAACGCGGGGCGCGTGTACGCCGCTTGCCGCATCTGAGCACCGGAGCGTTTGAGCCTCATTTGGCGAAAGCGCCCTGGTGCCAATGCCCGCGCCGGTGCGAATTCACCGGTAGCCCCCTGAGACTATCCGTAGTCAAAAAGCGCCATGTTCTTGGCGTACTTTGGCGGGCACCTCGACAGGAATGATCATTAGGGGGAAGGCAGACCAGCCGACAGTGCATTTGACACGCAGTCACATGGTCCGCGCCATATCAAGCGTTACGCTGTTCGACAAACTGAACATATTTTTGGGGTGCCTCCTACCACCACCTGTCACGCAAGCATGTCTCGGCGTGAACATGGCCTCGGTCCGTAGTTCCGGGGTTTTTTTTGGTTGTTTCACCTGTGTCTATAAATCCAAAGATGCCATGGCATGGATGCCAGGCAAACCCTGGCCGGAAAATCGAGAACAATAACGGTGTGAAGAGAAGATCGCTTTATGCTGACAATCGGCCTGCTTTGTTGGGGCGGGCCGCACCGGAAAAAAGTAGACAGGCTGTCCATAAACGGCTACACGCAGGTGCCCGAAGGCGCCCCCCCTTGTCCTGCCGTGGGCGCGGCGATCCACTTTACACGGGCTGGTTGGGGCTTTTTTTAACGCCGCTGGCGGAAGCGCCGGCTTTCGATGCATCTTCCGGAAACAGCACATCCATGATCCAGACCAGCGGTAACGCCTGATAGAAGCTATGCAGCAAGGACATGAGATTCACCGCCTTTTTTAAAGGCGTGACATCGGCATCCGCCCTGGCGGCGGCTTGGCGCTCTTTTTTGGGCGGGCGCTTGGTAAGCTCGCCGACAATGAATCCGACACCGCCCACCAGCAGCAATGTTGCCGGCGAGGTCATCTGCCGGTGCAAATCCTTGACCAGAATATCGGTGCGGGCATGGACGCCCTGTTGCCGGCTCATAATCCGGTGTTCAATCTCTTTGATTTGCTCGGCTAACGTGCCAGAATCCTCTGTTGCATCATGAATGTCTTTATCCGGTTTCATGAGATCTCCTTATCCCGAAGACTGCGGATGGTCTCAGGGAACAGTAAATAATGGCTTTTGCGCCGAATAAACCAGAACAGCAGCAGCGCGGCCACCAGATTGGCGGCGGCGACCAGCAGTATGGCCTCTATATCGCCCACCATATTGCTCTCGATCAGCGCCAGCGCGGCAGCCGCCATGAGCCCGAACCAGACGCTGATCAGCATGACCGCCATGATCACCCCCGCCGCGATCATGCTTACCAGGCTCCGGCCCGCGCGCCTGGCCTCCAGCGTGACCAGTTTTAAATGATCGTGGGTCAGCCCGCGCAACTCGAGCCAAAGCGACCGGACATCCTCCAGCAAGTCAGGATGGCTAACCGGCTCGCTGGAAGCGGCGGATGAGTATACCGGCCTTTCCTCTGGGGTACGGATAGCCATCTATCATCTCCTGTGCTCTAAAGTATGCGTCGTCAACTGGCTCAGCATGAAGCCGGCCGCCAGCGCGATGCCCATTGAGCTGATCGGGTGCTCGCGGATGTAGTCGCGGGCATCTTCCACAAGTTTCTCTTCCAGCTCTTTTAACTGCTCGCCTTTCTCGCCGAGCATCTCGGTAGCCTGACTGGTGGCGCTGGCAATTTTCTTGGCCGCCTCTTCTGCGGCGCTGGCGATTTTCTCGGCTGCCTCATCCGCGGTGCTTGATAATTTGTCTATAGTTTCCATAATGGTTACCTTCGTTGAGATTGTTTTAAGATCGCAAGAACCTTTAAAAAAACAGAACCTAACGGAACCTTAAGTGGATGTTTTGCGAACACAGTGCCGAGATTGATTATCTACCTCTTGACTGCGCCTTCTCCAAAATAAGGTTGCCGTATTCATGCTCTTCCAGCTTGCCGGTTTTGCCGGCATCAACCATATCGAAATGCTTGAGCAAATCAGGATGATCGGCCAATTCATCCTTGGTTACATAGTGATCGCCATTTTTATCGACTTCCTGAAAAGTCGGATATTCCGTTACATCGCCTTCTTCCCCGGTAGCGCTCGTGCCGCCCATGCCTTCGGCCTGCGCCATCTGGGCGCCCCAGACCAGGCCGCCGCCGAGAACGAACGGTAACCACAATTTTTTCGTAGCAACATTAAGAATCTTCATATTAACCTCTAACGATGGTTTAAACCGCGAAAATAAGACCGTCAGTTTTTTCCCCTGGCGATTGCCTGATTACTCAAAAGCAAATTGAAACGCCATGCTGGCTGGGTTGGCGCTTTATGCCCGGCTTATCCATGAATCCTGAAAGCGCTCAATCCGATACACTTCAATTAACTCTGCAGCAGCCGGTTCAGCGCACGAATATTCTCTTGCTGTGAAGTCAGCAGTTTGGTCTCAATCAACGCACTGACATCCGAAGGGATATCAGGATCCTGCGCCGCTTGTTCATAATCTTCCAGGCCGTTTCTTTCTCCGGCCAGCAAGGCATTCAACATGGCATCCCTGCCCAGCATTTCGGCACCGCTCATCACCGTTTCCGACCATGAACCCCATATGCCTGAATCACTGGTGGGCGTGCCGCCCATTTGTTGAATCTTTTCTTGCAGTTCGGAGACGGCAGAGGTGTGTTCTTCATAAATCGGCTCTAAATAGGCAATTTCCTTGCGCTGCGCCTCTTCTTCAAACTTTTCCAATGCCTGATGATAGGTCTCTGCCGCGGACAATTCATTCTTCAGTAATTTCTCGACTTTATCGATGTTTTGCATACCAACCTCCTCGGGTTTTTAAAACTAAACTCTTTAATGATGCGGCGCTTCAACCTCACCCGTTGTCGAGATATCTTCGGCATTGGCTTGCTCGAAAATGTCCTTGACCTGGGAGCGTGCCTCTGAGGTTTCCGTGTGGACGGAAATCAATGCATTGCCGCCCTGAATCCGGCCTTCATAGCGTTTGGCCTCATATTCAGGAATCCCCAGGCCGATCAAGGCGCCGGCCAGACCGCCGGTGGCGGCGCCCACGGCCGCGCCGCTCAAAGCGCCCATGATAGGCCCGGCGGCAATCAACGGGCCAAGGCCAGGAATTGCCAGCGTGCCGATACCGACCAGCCAGCCTATGATGGCGCCGGTGCCGATGCCGACTGTGCCGCCGATAGCCGTGCCTTCCGGCGATTTGGTGTGTTTTTCATGACCGAATTCATGCTCGCTGGTTTTGTCCGGCAATAGCACGGAAATATCGTCATTATCAAAACCAGCCGCTTTCAGCTGGCTGATGATATGTTCCACCTGGTCATTCGTTTGCGCGATACAAAAGACTGATTTGTTCATAACATTCTCCTTAACCCGCGATTACTTGGCTTTGACTTCAAGTTGATTATCAACCTGACTCACGCCCGGCGTTTGCTGAGCGATGGCTTGCAGCCTGGTTTTTTCCGCTGCGCTATCGACCGGGCCACGCAAGGATACCCTGCCGTTTCTCGTAATCACCTTGGCATTGTGCGCGTTGACGGACAGCGATTCATCGTCGGTAATGGTTTTGCGGATATTGGCCGTGATCTGGAGATCGCTCTCATTTTCGAGCTGGTCCTCAGGCGTTAAAGTCGCACCGCCCTCATCACGCACATTGCGTTCGGTGTTTTCAGCTGGGCTGCCGATTCTTTCGCGTTCGGTCGTTCCTTCGGCGCTGGCTAGACCGGTCATCAGCATTAAGCCCGCCGCCAGGGTCAGTAATGGTAGTCGTTTTGACATAGTGATTCTCCTTAAAGAAAAATTGTAATTATTTTCAAGGCTTACCCTGCGCTCCTTGCCAACCTTATCCCTTTACTGAACAATACCCAATCACCTGAACATAGCATTTGACGCTAACACATCAGCTGAGCCGCGTGCTGTTCCCGGCTCTGAAATAAAGGGTCCGGGTACGATGTCAGGAGAAAAAGCATTGGCGATGTCTTAATCGAATCAACGTACATTGATCCATTACCGGCATTACCTGTGATGACACTGCGTGTTTGCGCAGCGCCACCACCATTAACATAACCTGACGCGTTGTCGGCATGATTGTTAATTGATACCCTGGTCAAAAAGGACGCGAACCACTTAATCGGCCTTATGGCTCAGCGACAGCATCAGGTGCATAATCGCCCGGTTTCATCGCTTCCTTTTTGTTTTACGGATTACCGCTCTTTCTCGAAACATGCGGGCATGGCTTTCTAGCGATGGCCCATCAGACGGCTCAAGATGAAGCCGCTGCCCAAGGCTATGCCTAACGATGTTACCGGGTTTTCGCGGACATACTCACGCGCATGCTCCATCAACCGTTCCTGAGCATCTTTCATTTGCTCGCTTTTCTCGCTGATGGTTTCCGCGGCCTTGTGGCTTACCTCAGCGGCTCTTTCCACCGCTTCATGCGCGCCGGCTCTGACGCGTTCAACCGTTTCACCTGTACCGCCTGATTTTGTCGTTTCCATAATGGTTTCCTATATCGATTAAAGTTATAAGATCATCAACGATCTCGAAAAAGTGCCCTCTATGCGACACATGCTATTGGCCCGATTCCGATCGCCGAAGTTCAGCGTTCAAAACCTTCTGGCGTAATCATCTCAATTAAAAATCAAATAAATGATGACCAGCACAAACACTGGTACACCGAGTAACCATCCAAGCACATATTTGCCCATGATCTGTCTCCTCTAAACTGTTGCTCCTTAATGCCGGCATTTCGTCCACTGCATCCATCAGCGACTCATCAACAAAAACGTCATAACGAAAAGCTGTCATCAAGGCTATTTTTTCCGTTGCTTCCTGCGTCATTTCTCTGTGATGCATGTTAACTAACATATTAAGAATAAAATGCCCTACCGTCAGTACGATAACGCACATAAGAGCATGAAGCGCGCCTCTTCATTACCGCGCGGCTGCCGCTGAATCCCTGCGCTGAATACAGCGGCTCAGGGACCGGTGTAGCTGATTCGGTAAATCGCCCCCCGCTTATCGTCTGAAACCAGCAGGGCGCCGTCCGGCGCGACGATGACATCAACCGGCCGTCCCCAGGCGGAATTGCCCTGCAGCCAACCTTCGGCGAAGGGTTCGTAAGTCACCGCGTCATTGTCGCCGAGCGTGACCATGCTGACCCGGTAGCCCAGCTTTGGACTGCGGTTCCAGGAACCGTGTTCGGCGATAAAAATACGGTTCCGGTACGGACTGGGAAACTGGCGTCCCGTATAAAAGCGCATGCCCAATGCCGCGACATGAGGCCCGAGCTTTTGCGCCGGCGCAGTAAAATCGGAACAGGGATTGCGAAGGCCGAAAACCGGGTCGGACAACTCGCCGGCATGGCAATGGGGATATCCGAAATGCAGCCCCATCACGGGCGCATGATTGAGCTCGTCGGGTGGCGTATCGTTACCCAACAGATCGCGGCCGTTGTCGGTAAACCACAGTTCGTGCGTTTCCGGATGCCAATCGTAACCGACCGAGTTGCGTATGCCGCGCGCGAACACTTCGGCGCCTCCGCCGTTGCGGTCCATGCGGATGATGACGCCGTACCGGTCGGCTTCCGGCATGCAGATATTGCACGGCACGCCAATCGACACGTATAACTTGCCGTCGGGGCCGAAGTGCATGACGCGCAGGCCGTGATGCGCATATTTGAGGCCGAGATCATAGATCACGACGGGCGGCATCGGCTGGTCGAGGTGCTTCTCGATATCATCGAAGCGCAATATGCGGCTGCGCTCGGCCACATACAGGGAGCCATCCCTGAAGGCGACGCCATGCGGGTCCTGCAGATCCCTGGCAATGACCCGCACTTCGCCTTTCCGGCCGCTGCGAACCGGGATGGCATAGACCTTCCCCTGCTTGTAAGTGCCGATAAAAAGTGTGCCGTTGTCTCCGAACGCCAGTGTCCGCGCGCCGGGCACGTCGTCCTCATAGAGGGTAATGGAGAAGCCGGCCGGCAGCGCTATGCGCTCCAGTTTCGTGCCGGGCATCAGGGAGCAGGCATTCATTAACGCCAGCACCATGGCCATGCAAGCGTAAGCCATCTTCCTGGCAGGCCATGACCGTCTGTTGTATACGCCATGATGCCGCATCATGGCGCCTGCACCATAAGGTCGTTGTCCACGGACTCCACGCCGCAGGCCTGTTCGGCGATCGCTTCCGCCTGCCGTTTACCGGCCGCTGACGGCACCGCGCCGCTGAGCCGGATCGCGCCGAGATAGGCCTCGACCTGAACCGGCGCATCACCGATTGCCTGATCGGCCAGCAAGGCGCCTTTGACCCTGGCGATCAGTTCCTGATCTTTTTGATATTCCTGCTCCTGGAAATACAGCCGGACCAGCTCGACATACCCGCAACCGGCAACTTGCGCTGACGCGGCTGACAGCGCAAACAGCGTTGCCGGGCGCGCCAGTTTCATGAACTGACTTCCGCCAGGCGTCCCTGCAGCAAATCGGCCAGTTCGTCGGCATGCTCTTCTTCCACGGCCAGGATGTCCTCCAGCATGTTGCGCGTGGTCGGATCGCGGTCGCCCAGGTATTGAGTCATCTCGCGATAACTGTCGATGGCAATGCGTTCGGCCACCAGGTCTTCCTTGATCATATCGACCAGGGAGTTGCCCTCCACGTACTCCGCATGGCTGCGCCCGGACAGGCTGTCCGGCGAAAAGTCGGGTTCGCCGCCCAACTGGACAATACGCCGCGCAATCTGGTCGGCATGGCCCTGTTCCTCATTGGCATGCACCAGGAACTCGTCGGCGATGCCCTTGGACTGAATGCCCTGGGCCATGAAATAGTGGCGGCGGTAACGCAATACGCAGACCAGTTCCGTGGCCAGTGCGTCATTCAGCAGCTTGATGACCGTCTTGGCATCCGCCGCATAGCCGGCTGTTACGGCACCGTTGTCAATATGCTGGCGTGCCTGCGCGCGCAAGGTTTGGACATCGGTCAAATGAGTTTTTTTTGACATATCGCCCTCCCTGAGAGGCAAAATCGTCTGTTGGTTGAAAATCCGCGGCCACCGCTTTAGCAGTGGCCCGCAGTCTGACAAGCCTATCTATAGCGGCTTTGTTTTACCTGCATATTATTTTGCACCGACCTGACGCCTTCGACCCGTTGAGCCACCTCAACCGCCCGGGTGACATCTTCCTCGGATGCCACAAAACCGCTTAATTGCACGTCGCCCTGATAGGTTTCCACATTGATTTCAGCAGCACTCAGGCCGGGCTCGTTAAAAATGGCCGCCTTTACCTTGGTGGTAATCATACTGTCGTCAATGTAGGCGCCGGGGGTTTGGCTTGATTCGGCCCGGGTATCCGAGACTTCATCCGTGGACGCACAACCGGTTACCCAGGTCAACAACAGCGCTAGAAAAAATGCTGAGCAGTATTTGGTAAGTTGTTTCATAGCTAATTCTCCAGATGAATAATAAAGTGATGACGGGCAATTCGATCATGATTGATACCCGGATATTAGATGGCACACACCCTCGCAGCGAAACGGCAATGCGTCAGGCTGACCTCGCTGTTACTGACACGGTTAACCCATGCCATCCAGCCAGGAACAATCACAAAATAACCTCATCCTTCTGTTCCCCTTACCGCCGTGGGCCTGCATGAACGCAGGCAGTGGAACAGTGACCGGGAGCCGCGGTAGAGGCAGACAATGCTCAGGTTATTTCATGCCTGTTCCTTGACAAAAAAGCCATACCAGAAAAGATCAGTTATTTCGGCAGACAATCAGGCTCTGTCGCAAAGACTGGCTGTAATGCATGACCTAGAATAAATCTAGGTTTAAAATCAGCCGACGTCCGTACGGTGTCGAACATAAGTGACTTTTCGCTCATTATTTCGTCTGGCGGGAGTGGGGGCCAGGAAGAAGCATTTTGACGGGCGGGATTGTTTGCCTGCTTTACTCGCCTGTTTCTTTGCCGGCCTTGCTTGACGGGCTCTGCCTGATCGGTTCAGTCGCCTCAATCCTGACCTTGCCGACGCCGTCTTCCTTGATATCGAGCTTTTTCGCCGCCTCCCTGGACAGATCGATCACCCGATCCTTCGCATAAGGTCCGCGATCGGTAATTTCGACCTCGACCTTTTTCCTGTTCTCGAGATTGGTCACTTCAACCTCGGTCCCCAGCGGCAGGCTGGGGTGGGCGGCGGTCATTTTTCCCTGATCGAAAATCTCGCCGCTGGCGGTCTCCCGGCCATGAAACCCGGGGCCATACCAGGAGGCCTCGCCAACTTCCTGGTAGGTCGACCGGGGCGCGTCCTGATTTTTTTTGCCTTGGCCGTCCGTCTCTTCCCTGGCGCACCCGGACAATACCAGACTGCAGATCAGCACGGCCTGTAAGCCGTGATAAAAAAACTTTCCGGGCTTAAACATGGTCATCCTGCTATTTGAAAAATCACTGTCAGGACTTACGCAGCTTGCCTGTTCAACCGTCGAGACAAGCGGTTCTAAAACCTGTTGGGGCGACTTTATTTATGCCCTTTAGGGTAGTCGCCCATTTCAGACCCAAGAGGCGACTGCCAACAGTAGGCGCTTTAGGCGAAGTCGCCCCCACGGGTTTGCGTAAGTCCTGACTGTTAACTTTAATGAATTTTTAGCCGGAAAAAGATATCTGAAGTTTGAAAGGAGGTCTGTACGGTGTCGAACAGATAATCGTTCATTGAACCTTGGTTTTCTAACAGGCTCTACAGGTTGAAATGGGTTTTTACTTGAGTCCGAGCACCCGGAATTACGCTTGGATTTTTTGCAGTTACCTTAAAAAATCCTTAATAAATCATAGCATTAAGTATTCTTGCTTATTGTTCTCAACTGATAGCTAACGGACAATGCCCCGCAATTTTAACAGAGACCGAATTACATTATGTCTTTACATAACCCACGACAAAATTATCTGATTAATGCGCTGCCGCCGTTCATCTTCGAACGCTTGTCGCCGCACCTGGAACTGGTTCCCATGCCGCTCGGCGAAGCACTGTACGAGTCCGGGGATCCTTTGTATCACGTTTACTTCCCGACAACTTGCATCGTATCCCTGCTTTATGTGCTGGAAAACGGCGCATCGGCCGAAATTGCCGTGGTCGGCCATGAGGGCATGGTTGGAGTGGCCTTGTTCATGGGCGGCGGAACCATGCCCAACCGGGCGGTCGTGCAAAGCGCCGGACACGCCTATCGCATGAAGGGCAGCGTACTCAAACAGGAATTCAACCGCTCCGGCGGGCGCCGTTACGGCATGCTGCACCAATTGCTGCTGCATTACACCCAGGCGCTGATGACGCAGACCTCGCAAACGGCGGTCTGCAACCGGCATCATTCGGTGGACCAGCAACTGTGCCGCTGGTTATTGCTGAGTATGGACCGGCTGCCCTCGAATGAACTGACCATGACCCAGGAATTGATCGCCAATATGCTCGGCGTACGCCGCGAGGGCGTCACGGAAGCGGCGGGAAAACTGCAGCAAGCCGGCCTGATCCAGTATAGCCGCGGGCATATCACCATCCAGGACAGGCCGGGACTGGAACAGCGGGTCTGCGAATGCTACAAGGTGGTCAAGCAGGAGTTTGATCGCCTGCTGCCTTCGGACCACACTCAGATTCAGGACCACTTTCGTTCATTGAAATACGCTCGCTAGCCCGGATATTTCATAAAACCACAGAGAACACGAAGAACACGAAGAAAATCATGGCATTACCAATTCTCACCGATAACTTCATGAACTCATTATGAAATATTTGCAAGTAATTGAATTGCTAAGCCTTCGTGTGCTCGATTGCTGTTCCAGACGCAATTCTACCGCCTCCATCCTTGGATAGCGTTCGTGTCCTTCGTGGTGAAATATTCAGGCTAGACCGGAAAAGAGGCTGTGAAAGCATTCTGTAAAGAATCGTTCTGACACGCTGATCCCCTACTTTCACAGCCTCATCTATTGATAGCGGTTTAATCGGTGCGACCAGATATAATCGGCCGATTGATAATAAGCCATTTCTTCCTCGATCAACCGGACCGCTGAGTCGATCTCGACGGGCCGATGCGCGCCCAAGGGGTCCTCTATCACATCAATCCTCTGCTGCGGGGACAAATACACCAGCTTATTGTTTTTCACCAGACCGAGTTTCTGGTAATTGCTGATCAGCGCCCGGCCCTCGTCTTTGGGCAGGCGCATAAGATCGCGGCCGTAAAACTGGCTTTCATAGCTGAAGTTCAAAAGCCCCAAAATCGTCGGCGCGACGTCAATCTGGCTGGACAGGATATCGTTGCGCTTGGCCGGCACTTGCTTGGGCGCATAAATGAACAGCGGGATATGGTATCTGTCCACGGGCAGATCCACCTTGCGCGCGCTGCCCGCGCAATGATCGGCCACCACGACGAAGAGGGTATCGTCGAACCAGGGCCTGGTTTTGGCCAGACCGATGAATTCCCGCAGCGCGTAATCAGTATATTTGACCCCGCCGGTACGGCCGGTGCCCGGCGGGATATCGATTTTGCCCTCGGGATAGGTATAAGGCCGATGATTGCTCGTGGTCATGATCTGAAAGAAAAACGGCCGGCGGTTTTGATAATCCCTGTCGGCTTCCTTGAGCGTGCGCTTGAGAATAATGTCGTCCGATACCCCCCAGGCATTGGAAAAGGTCACTTCCTCGTCGGTAAAATCAGTCTGGTCGATGATGCGATAGCCGTTGCCGGCAAAAAACGCGTTCATATTGTCGAAATAGCCCCGACCGCCGTATAAAAACGCCGTATCGTAACCGCGCTGCTGGAACACATGGCCCAGATTGAATAAGTTGCCGTTGTCAGGCCGCTTGACGATGGATTGCCCCGGCGTCGGTGGAATCGACAGCGTCAAGGCTTCCAGCCCGCGGACCGTGCGCGTGCCGGTCGCGTAAAAGTTGGTGAACAACAGGCCTTGCTCAAACCATTCGTCCATGAACGGCGTAATGTGCTCGGTATTGCCAAACTGCGTTAAAAACTCGGCGCTCAAGCTCTCGACCGTAATCAGAATCACATTCAGGTGTTTCTCTTCTCCGGCGTGTTTGATCGTTCGCCTGATGTTATACAGCTCTTTGTCGGATGAGTGGGCATTCGCGGCCAGTTTTGCCCTGATGACGCCGGACAACTGCCGGTCATCGCCCAATTTATAAAAATGCCGGTAATCCAGTTCATTATTCCGAAAAGCCGCGAAAAACTGGTAAGGGCCATTGGCGGCCAGTTCATTCAGATAAGTATTGGCGGAAAACTGATGCGCCGACTGCCCGACCCCCACATAGCTGATCAGCGGCAGGCTCAGTAAAGCAGCCGTGATTTTCAGCCGTGAAAGAAACGGTTCGCTGGCTTTGAAACTCTTCGCCAGCAGTTTTCGCATTGCCAGAAAACAGGCGGCCGTCACGATAAAAATCCCTGACAGAATCTTGCCCAGCGGATACGACTCAATGATATTGCGCACCACTTCATGGGTGTAAATCAGATAGTCGACGGCAATAAAGTTAAATCTGACGCCGAATTCATCCCAGAACGTCCACTCCGCCATCTCGACAAAAAAAAGGCCGTATAAGCTGACGAAAAAACCGGCAAAAACCAGGACCCTGTTGAGTTTGCTCTGATAGGCCGCGTTCGGCAGCACCAGCAAATACAACGCGAAAGGAATCATCAGATAACTGAAAAAAGCCAGGTCGTTAACGATGCCCAGCAGAAAAACCAGGGCTATCGAATAAAACGAAACATCCAGGTCCGCCAGTTGCCTGATCAGCAACGCGGTCCTGAGCAGGGCGGAACCGCCCAGGTTAATCAATAAAAACAGCAAAATACCGGAAAACCGCGATTGCTCAAATAATCTTGCTACTACAGCCATTGCAATTGCTTCCTGAAAAACAGCATGAATAATACAAATGAAGAAAACCAGCACACGGCCAGCGCGAACAAGTCATGCGTTAAAAAATGCGCGCCACGCATCTGCTGGGCGATGCCATAGACCATGCCTAGGACCAGGCCAAAACATAACCCGTAAAATTTGTAGTCCGGTTTCACCAGCAACAGGAAAAAATACAGATTGAGGAAAGTGAATCCCGCGCCGGCATGCGCGGCGGGAAAACAATGTCCCACTTCCAGATTGCCGCCCGCATAATCGAATAGCCGCACATAGGGTTTATCGCCACCGAACAACTCAAGGCTCCAGGGACAATAAATATGGGTATGATTTTTCAGCAACACGATAATCAGTGGCCCGCTTATACCCGAAATCAGTAAAAAAAGCAGATGCCGGCGATAACGAAAAAAGGCTGAATCCGCCCGCAATGAAATCAGCCAACAGAGCGCAACCGCGACTGCCAGCAAGTACGTGAAATAGCGGCCGCCGACATGCAGGACGTTTTCGGTCAGCCAGCTTTCCTTATGCGGCCATTGGTGCAAGCCGGCATTATAAAAATGCCCGGCGACCCATAAATCCACATGGAAATACTCCAGGACCGCAAGCACAAGCACAAACAGCAACAACGGAATGATGAAATGGACAAGGACAAACTTATCAAAATTTAGCTTGGTCGGTTCCAGCAAATCCTGTTTCCTTCGGTAATAAAGGCAACAGTTTAAGAAAGACAGGGTTAAACAAAAGTTAACGCAGTGTTAATTTTGCGTTAATTGTAAGCACGCACAAAAAACCACTTTTTTTTTATGGTTATTATGTTATAGTTAGCCCGCTGGTTTTCTTAACAGCATTTTTAAATATTCATATATTCTGAAGGTACATAAAATGATTGAAAATCAAGAGAAAGATAATTTCTGGCTGATGATTGGCGTTGGTGTTGTTGTTTTTGCTGCCGTCATATTCTTTGTCAAAGGCTCCGAGAGTGGAAAATATGAAACTGCGAAAAGATTAATAGCGGAAGATGCCAATAACTCTGCTTATGCTGTTGGCCACGACGTCAATAAAAAAGCTGAAAGCGCATTATAATAATCCGAGGAGGTTCGATTTTTCGATAGGCCTGTGAACAACTATCGATAAAGCGACAAAGCTTTTCACCGGTTCCCAAACCTTCGGTTTGGGAACCGAAGCCATCAAACCGTTTAATCCGAGCTGAACAACCATTGCACTTGCGTGCCTTCGTCTTTAACACTGTCGATTTTCAGCTGCCAACCGTAATATTCACAAATACGCCTGGAAATAGCTAACCCCAGGCCACTGCCCTGACTGGCCTGCCCCCGATAGCCCCGTTCGAATATCCGGTTCAATTCATCCGTATCGATACCCTGCCCCGTATCGGCGACCACAAACGCATCTTCGTAGAGGGAAATCGTCACGCTGCCCTGGCGGGTATAAGTAAACGCGTTTCTGATCAGATTACCCATCAACATCGAAATAACCGGCGGCGAAGCGTTAATGCGGGGCGATCCGTTAAATTTCTTGATGACTTGTACCTGCGGGCTTAACAAATTCCTGTGTTCCTCTGTCAAACGGTCAATGATCGCAACCAGTTCGGTTTTATCGGTTGCTTCATTCATGGACACGGGGCCGCGGGCCAGGCTTAGCAAAGTCGCCAGGCGTGCTTTCATTTCAGTGGCCGAACGTTGCATCCGCTCTACGCGCAGTCTGATATCATCGGGCAGATCGGGGCGCAGCAACAATCCCTCGGCGGCGGCCATGATAATGGCCAGCGGGGTCCTTAATTCGTGGCTGGCATTGCCGGTGAACTCTCTTTCACGCTGGATTAACGCCTGCAGGCGTTCCTTATAGACATCGAATTCCAAAGCCAGCATGCCGACCTCGTCGTTGGTGTAATCCACTGATATGTAATCGGAGGAATTTTCCAGATTCAATGTCCGGATACGCGAAGCCAGCGTCGATATCGGCTCAATGACTTTTTTGGAAAGCCAAAGTCCGGACCAGGCGGACATCCACAGAATAATGACGACGGCGGCAAACAGATACGTTATAAGCTTGTATTCCAGCCTTTCCAGACCGGTATCGTCGTGGACTATATAATATCGGGCCGAGTTATACGCCTTGATCACGACATCATAACTGTGCCGATTGTGATCGACGTCATGAATGCCTTCCGGATAGCCCGACAGAAAGCCGATTTCATCCGGCAACTTGCCGCCTGCCTCTTTATATATAATCCAGTTTTTCGACGCCTGCATCGACAGCGCCGGATTACGCTCCGCCTGCTGGATGAAATGATCCAACTCCCCGATTAGATAAGAGCCTATCATTTGCCTTTCCAGCGAATCAAAGGCCACAATCACGAACGCCACCATCAACGCGCTCAACAACAGCCCCAGCAAGGGATAGGATAGGAATATCCGGAATCTTAGCTTATGCCGATACGGCATGACTTTGCTTCAATTGATAGCCCACGCCTCGAATGGTATGCAGCAATGGAGTGGAAAATGGCTTGTCGATAGCTTGGCGCAGATGATGAATGTGTACGCGTAACGCTTCCCCGTCGGGCGGGCTATCGCCCCAGATGCTGTATTCAAGATGCGGCCTTGAGACAACCTTGGGCGATTGCCTCATCAGCAATTCCAGGATCTGGAATTCAATCGCGGTCAGCTCGATCAACGTCCCGGCCCTTCTGACCTCGCGCGTTTCGGGCATCAGCTGCAAATCGCCGACACTCAATGACGTCGGTTGGTGCAGGCCGGCAGTGCGGCGCGCCAATGCATCAAGCCGGCACTTTAATTCCTGCAATGAAAAAGGTTTAACCAGATAATCATCCGTACCGTGCTCAAAACCGCTAAGCCGGTCTTCCAAGGTATCGCGCGCGGTCAGCATCAACACCGGCACCCAGTTGCCGGCATCATGGCGCAAGCGCCGGCATAGCTCCAACCCGTCCATGCCCGGCAGCGTCAAATCCAGAATAACCGCATCATACTCATTGACCACGGCCAGATGCAGACCGGTAACCCCATCGGCCGCGGTATCTATCGTATCGCCCTGAAGCTCAAGAAAATCGGCCAGTTCGCTGCATAGATCCTGGTTGTCTTCAATAATAAGTAAACGCATAACGTCAGGCGTCTTGCAGTTAGCCGTTAATTGCGTTCTTTTTTGATGATATTGCCTTTGCCATCGATGGTAAGGCTCCACTCCTGATTGTTCGAGACGACCGTCAAGTCGTACTCTTCCCCCGGGCCGTTGGGATTGACGATTAATATCGCTTCTTTGATTTCAAACGTTGTAAACTCGGCTTTCAAATTGGCATCGACAGCTTCCGGCATCAGATTCATGGCATCGATTTTTTCGCCGCTGACATAAAAATGCCCGTTTTCCCTATAAAGCTCAATCAGATCGCTCTCGCCGTCCTTAAAATGAATTTCATACACCGCCTGGCCAAAATGTGTCTTTCGTTCGGCCTCGATGTCCGCGGCATTGGGGTGTTGTTCATGAATCCGGGCCATGATTTTTTCGGGAATGGCTTCTTTTGCCACAACGGCGGCACCGACGGCGAATGCGGGCATAGCCAGGACTAAAAAACCGAGGTTTAAAAGATATTTGCGCATTTATATGTACCTGATAAGTAAAATATAGTGACAGAACAGCCGCTCACAATCCCTTTCACCGAATGCGATTGCAAAGCCTGCCTATATTACTCGCCCGATTCCAACTTTCCAATCTTTCAAACGCCGACTGAAAGCCGATAGCGGTAACAAGGCGGTATTCCGGGTACGCACTTTATTTAGAAAGTACCGGTAATATTTGGTAAACTGCGTCCGCGAAAGCTTACAATTCAGGAGCCCAGCATTTTGGCCATAATGCTTAAATATCAACTTGTAACTGCGTTGTCACAGATTGCCAGTGAGAATACGGGCGGCAAACAGGCCATGGGTAACGGCCGGCGCCGGAGTTTTTACCGTATATCAAATCAAAACCGCTTTGAATTTCATGCTCCGCGTTATACCCTTCCGTCAGATCAGAAACGCCATACAAGCGGTTTCTTGCCGTTCCGTATCCATCATTCCTTGCTCTCATTCCACATTCGACGCCGCCTGGGCAATGTCAGGAGCGAGGCACAATCAACAAGGCGCACACCATCGGCATGCCGACCACCGCGGCAAGCGTGTGGCGGGCTAACCCTATTGGAAGTTTTGTAACCGTCATTTATGCCCGATAGCAATCCGTGAAATTCTCTCTTACTTCGCCCTTATTTACAGGCAAAAACATTCCGAACCTATTGCGGGTTTATCGCTGGCCCGATTTGCCCAAATTAGCCGGATTGATGCTGACATATGCGCTATCGGTCTACATCATACTGCGTTATTTGACTATCGATTCAACCACCATCTCCATCACCTGGATCCCCAGCGGGGTGGGATTGGCCGCCTTACTGTCCGGCGGCCGGCGATACTGGCCGGCCCTGTTGACCGGCTCCCTGCTCGGCCGCCTTGCGCTCGGGCATGCGCTGCCGCCATCCTTATTCGTCGCCTTGAGCAATACCATCGAACCCTTGCTCGCCGTCTGGCTGCTCAGGCAGGGATTCGCCCGAAAATGCGGAAGTCCGCATCGATTCGACCCTTCATTGATGCACCCGTGCGACTATTACCGACTAGCGCTGGCCGGCGCGACGGCCGCCGCCGCGGCGGCGCTGATCGGCGTCACGGCATTCTGGCAGGCCGGCCTGCTGACGCTGCAAATGCTGCCGGACAGCTTGCTGCACTGGTGGATGGGCAACACGCTGGGCATTATCCTGGCGGCGCCGCCGATCCTGGTATGGCGGCAAGCGCCCGGCGACTGGTTTAAACACCAACGCGCGCTTGAGGCACTGGCCTGTTTCGGCCTGGCCTTTTTGGCCGGCCAGTTTGTCTTTCTGGATTGGTTTGTCGATGACCTGGGCGATTTTGCCAACGGCTTCATCATGTTCGCCTTTGTGGTCTGGAGCGCCGTGCGTTTCGGCCGGCACGGGGTCTTGCTGATCATCGGCATGACGGCGCTGCAAGCGCTGCTGGGCGCATTAAACGGCATCGGCTATTTTGCCGACGACATCGCGCAAACCGGCCTGATCAATTTTTGGTTCTACACCCTCGAACTGACGATCGTAGGCATGGCGCTAGCGCTGGTCATTACCGCACGCGCCCAGGCCGAGGACGAATTGCGCGTCAACGAGGAACGCTGGAAGTGCGCCCTGGAAGGCGCCGGAGACGGCGTATGGGACTGGAATCTGCAGACGCATGAAACCTTCTTTTCCGCATACTGCAAGGACATACTCGGCTTGTCCCGGAATGAGGGGAAAAACAGCGACAAGGACTGGCAGTCAATCATATACCCGGCCGACTATGAGCGCATGATGGCCGATCTGCAAGCCCATCTCGACGGCCAGACCGCCGCTTTTATCAATGAGCACCGCATTCTCTGCCCCAATAACAACTGGAAATGGCTGGCCACGCGCGGCGTAGTAGTCAGCCGCGGCGAAGACGGCAGGCCGTTGCGCATGATCGGCACGCATAGAGACATCAGCAAACGCAAGCAGCTGCAGTGGCGACAGGTGCATACCATCCTGGAAGCATCGCCTGAATGCATGCTGCTGGTCGATCATGACGGCATCATTCTGTTCGCCAATCAGGTTGCCGCGCGAATCTTCGCCTATCCGATCACCGAACTGATCGGCCTTGATGTTGACGCGCTGGTGCCGAAGCTCTCCCGGGCTGATCATGGCCGACAGCGCGCCGAATACATGCGGACCCTGCACCCACGGCCTATAGGGCACAATAACCGGTTGGCCGCGGTCCGCAAGGATGGCTCCGAATTTCCCGTCGAAATCAGCCTGAGTCCGGTCGAGCTCGATAATCGCATGACCGTCATCGCCTGCGTCATCGATATCACCGAACGCAAACAATTCGAGCAGAAACTACAGCTTTCGGCCACCGTCTACCGGGCCATCGGTGAAGCGATCATGATAGCCGATACCAATAACCGCATCGTCGCCATCAATCCGGCATTCACGCAGCTGACCGGCTATACCGAGCAGGAGGCGGTCGGTCGATCGACCAAACTGCTTAAATCCGGCCGCCATGACATCGCCTTCTATCGGGACATGTGGCATACGCTGGAAAAAACCGGGCGCTGGCAGGGGGAAGTCTGGAACCGGCGCAAAAACGGCGAGGAATATTTCGAATGGCTGATGATCAACACGATTTACGACAGCACCGGCAATGTCCAGCAACGCATCGCCATCTTCTCGGACATCACTGATCAGAAATTGGCCGAACAGACGATCTGGAAGCAGGCCAATTTCGATCCGCTGACCGGCCTGCCGAACCGCCGCCTGTTCCAGGACCGGCTGGAACAGGGCATCAAGAAAAATCACCGCACCGGCCTGCCGATGGCCTTGATGCTGCTGGACCTCGACCGCTTCAAGGAAGTCAATGATACCCTGGGCCATGACATGGGCGACATCCTGCTCACGGAAGGCGCCCGGCGCCTGATCAGCTGCGTGCGCGAAACCGACACCGTCGCGCGCCTGGGCGGCGACGAGTTCACCATTATCCTGAGCGAACTGGACAACCCCGGCAATGTCGAACGGATTGCCCAGGACATCCTGAAAAAGCTGGCCGAACCGTTCCATTTGAAGCACGAAGTGGCTTATGTCTCGGCGAGCATCGGCATCACCTTTTATCCCGATGACGGCGAAGGCATCGACACGCTGCTCAAGAATGCCGACCAGGCCATGTACGCCTCCAAAAACCAGGGCCGCAACCGCTACAACTATTTCACGCCGTCCATGCAGGAAGCTGCCCAGACCCGCATGCGGCTGGCCAACGACTTGCGCGGCGCGCTCGAAGCCGACCAGTTCAGCGTGGTCTATCAGCCGATCGTGGAGATGGCGACCGGCGTGATTCATAAGGCCGAGGCGCTGATCCGCTGGCGGCACCCGACCCGCGGCATGGTCAGTCCGACCGAGTTCATCACCATCGCCGAGGAAACCGGCCTGATTATCGACATCGGCGACTGGGTGTTCCGCGAAGCGGCCTGCCAGGTCAAACACTGGCGAGAACGGCATCATGCGGATTTCCAGATCAGCATCAACAAATCGCCCATCCAGTTCCATAATGAAGGCAACAGCCATGCCGCCTGGTTCGAGCATCTGCAGCAGCAGGGACTGCCCGGGCAAAGCATCGTCGTCGAGATCACCGAAGGGCTATTGCTCGATGCCGGCATAGCCATCACCGACCAGCTGCTCGAGTTTCGCGACGAGGGCATACAAGTCGCCCTCGATGATTTCGGCACCGGTTACTCGTCATTGTCCTACCTGAAAAAATTCGACATCGACTACCTCAAGATCGACCGGACCTTTGTCAGCAACCTGGCCTATGGCTCCGACGACATGGCGCTGTGCGAGGCGATCATCGTCATGGCGCACAAGCTCGGCATCAAAGTCATCGCGGAAGGCGTGGAAACGCCGCAGCAGCGCGACCTGCTGACCACCGTCGGCTGCGATTACGGCCAGGGCTATCTGTTCTCAAGGCCCGTGCCGGCCGATGAGTTTGAAGCTCTGCTCATTAGTGACCACACCACGGAAAACGCCCCATGCTGACCGTTCGCCGGCTTGCCACTGATAGTTTAGCGCGGCATTTGCCCGACTTGCCGCTGTCGACAACCTGCTTTCAGGTAACACCACCTTGACCCGATTACTGATTTACCGCTGGTCCGATGTGCCCTGGCTGGCCGCCCTGGCACTCGGCTATGCGCTGCTTGCCAAAATCGTGCTGGACTTTTTTTCCGCCAACGGTGTCATTTCTGTCATATGGCCTTCCAGCGGCCTGGCGCTGGCCGCGCTGCTGCTCGGCGGCCGAAAGTACTGGCCCGGTATTTTTGCCGGCGCCCTCGCCGGCGCCCTGATGGCCGGCTGCACTGCCTGGGTCGCCGCGTTTATTGCCGCCGGCAATACACTGGAGGCATTCGTTTGCCTGCAGGTGCTGTCCCGTTCCGGGCACTTCGATACCGCTTTGACCCATCCCCGGGATTTCCTCTGGCTGACCCTGGCGGCCGCCGCCGGCGCCTGCGTCAGCGCCCTGACCGGGACGACGACCTTGCTGCTGACCGGATTCCTGACCCGGCAAACGCTGGCGCCCGGCCTGCTGCATTGGTGGCAGGGAGACATGCTGGGCATCATACTGGCAACACCGCTGATATTAATCTGGCGCAGGGCGCCCCCCTACTGGCTTGGGCAGCAACGCGCGCTGGAGGCCGCGGGCTGTTTCGGCCTGACCTTTATTGCCGGCCAGATTATCTTCCTCGGCTGGTTTCACGACATCGTGGGCGATTCGCTGAAAGCCTTTTTAATCTTCCCTTTCATCACCTGGAGCGCTGCCCGTTTCGGCCGTCACGGCGTGCTGCTGGTGATCGGCATCACGGCGCTGCAAGGTCTGCTGGGCTCGATTCACAAAGTCGGGTATTTCGCCAGTGAGTTCCCCCAGATCCACCTGAGCAACTTTTGGCTCTACCTGATCGTGCTGACCCTAGTCGGCATGACCCAGGCGCTGACCATTTTCAAGCGGCGGCAAAGCGAGGCGGCGCTGCGTACTAGCGAGGAACGTTGGAAATTTGCCCTGGAAGGGGCCGGCGATGGCGTATGGGACTGGGATTTCCGGACCGGCGAAATATTCTTCTCCGAACGCTGCCATGAAATACTGGGTTACACGGAGGAAGAACGCCAAGGCGGATACCGGCATTGGCAATCGACCATCCATCCCGAGGACTATGCGCGCATGATGCAGGACCTGCACGCGCACCTGGACGGCAAGACCCGGTATTTTAACAACGAGCACCGCGCCCGCTATCGCGACGGCAGCTGGAAATGGCTGCTGACGCGCGGCATGGTAGTCAGCCGCGACGCCTCCGGCAAGGCCTTGCGCCTGATCGGCACGCAAACCGACATTACCGAACGCAAGCGGCAGGAAATGGCGAATCGCTCGCACAGCCAGGTGCTGGAGCAGGTATCGAAAGGCCTGCCTCTGCCGGACATTCTGGCAACCCTGGCGCTGAGCGTGGAGGCGCAAAATCCCGCCATGCGCTGTTCCCTCCTGCTGCTGGACGGCGACGGCAAGCATCTGTTGACCGGCGCCGCGCCCAGTCTGCCGCATTACTATAATTCAGCCATTCACGGCACACCTGTCGGCATCGGCGCGGGCTCTTTCGGCACCGCGGCCTGCACGGGCCGGCGCGTCATTGTCGAGGATATCGCTTCTCACCCCTACTGGCAGTCCTACAAAACCCTGGCCGCCAGCGCCGGCCTGGGCGCATGCTGGTCGGAACCCATCATGACCGCGGCCGGCAAAATGCTCGGCACCTTTTCCATTTACCACAGCGCCGCCAAAGCGCCGGATGCCGCTGAAATCGACTTGCTCGAGCAGTCCGCCAAGCTGGCGGGCATCGCGATTGAAAGACAACTGGCCAGCGATGCGCTGCGCGAGAGTTCGCAATATCTGCGTACGATCATCGAAACCTCGCCCGAATGCGTGAAATTGATTGACAAGGATGGCACACTGCTAGCGATCAACGCAGCCGGCCTTAAAATGATCGAAGCCGACGACGAGGCCGGCGTTGTCGGGCAAAACGTTTATCCCGTCATTGCCCCCGAGTATCGGGATGCCTTCCGTGAGCTAAACGAGCGGGTCTGCCAGGGGCAGAAAGACACGCTCGAATACGAAATCATCGGTCTGCACGGCACGCGCCGGTGGATGGAAACCCATGCCGTGCCATTCTCGAGCAAGCCGGGCGAGAAACTGGTCCAATTATCCATTACCCGCGACATCACCAAGCGTAAAGAAGCCGAGGTTCTGATCTGGCAGCAGGCGAATTTCGATCCGCTGACCGGCCTGCCGAACCGGCGCATGCTTTATGACCGGCTGGAACAGGCCTGCAAGAAATCGCGCCGCACGGGCCTGCCGCTGGCGGTGATATTTCTGGACCTCGACCGCTTCAAGGAAGTCAACGATGCATTGGGACATGACATGGGCGACATTCTGCTGATCGATGCGGCACAACGCCTGCGCGGCTGCGTGCGCGAAACCGACACCGTCGCGCGCCTGGGCGGCGATGAATTCACTATTATTCTGACCGAAGTGGACGACATCAGCATCGTCGAACGCATCGCGCGCACGATCCTGCAGAAACTGATCGAACCGTTTCACATGAAAAACGAAGTGGCTTATGTCTCGGCGAGCATCGGCATCACCTTTTATCCCGATGACGGCGAAGGCATCGACACGCTGCTCAAGAATGCCGACCAGGCCATGTACGCCTCCAAAAACCAGGGCCGCAACCGCTACAATTATTTCACGCCGTCCATGCAGGAAGCCGCCCACAACCGCATGAGGCTGGCCAACGACTTGCGCGGCGCGCTCGAAGCCGGCCAGTTCAGCATGGCCTATCAGCCGATCGTGGAGATGGCGACCGGCGTGATTCATAAGGCCGAGGCGCTGATCCGCTGGCAGCACCCGATCCGCGGCCCGATCAGTCCGGCCGAGTTCATCACCATCGCCGAGGAAACCGGCCTGGTTATCGACATCGGCGACTGGGTGTTCCGCGAAGCGGCCTGCCAGGTCAAACACTGGCGTAAGCTGTACCGGCCGGATTTCCAGATCAGCGTCAACAAATCGCCCATCCAGTTCCATAACGAAAACAGCAACCATGCCGCCTGGTTCGAGCATCTGCAGCAACAGGAACTCTCCGGGCAAAGCATCGTCGTCGAGATCACCGAAGGGGTATTGCTCGATGCCAGCACGGCCGTCACCGACCAGCTGCTCGAATTTTGCGACGCCAGCATACAAGTGGCGATCGATGATTTCGGCACCGGTTATTCGTCACTGTCCTACCTGAAAAAATTCGACATCGACTACCTCAAGATCGACCAGTCCTTTGTCAGCAACCTGGCCTATGGCTCCGACGACATGGCGCTGT
The DNA here is from genome assembly GCF_000746145.1 of Methylobacter sp. BBA5.1. NCBI lineage: Bacteria > Pseudomonadati > Pseudomonadota > Gammaproteobacteria > Methylococcales > Methylococcaceae > Methylobacter > Methylobacter sp. BBA5.1. Next base: position 54,507 of record NZ_JQKS01000017.1, on the reverse strand, counting down.
GCGAGGCGATCATCGTCATGGCGCACAAGCTCGGCATCAAGGTCATCGCGGAAGGCGTGGAAACACCGCAGCAACGCGACCTGCTGACGACCGTCGGCTGCGATTACGGCCAGGGATACCTGTTCTCGAAACCGCTGCCCGCCGAGGCATTTGAACGCCTGCTCAGCAGTCAAAACGCAACCCAACCGGGCAATTTGCAATGATATAATCGGTTTTTTTTTAAGGCACTGCTAATATACAGTGATATACCGGCCGGAAAATTCGCACCATCCGGCAGGCCGAACCCGATTCAGAATACCGTCGCGCTAACGGTATTTTGCCAAACCGCTGTCATTACAATTTAATTGCGCAACATCAGTAAGACAAAATGGCCCATAACCCACAACTCTCTTCAAAACCGGAAACCCTCATTTCCGTTTTGAGCCTTCTCGGCATCGGCGCCTATCTGATACTGCGTTATGCCCTCGACGCGGGCCATGAGTTCTATACCCTGTCGGGCCATGCCTCCCTGACCTCGCCGCGCGCCGACACGTACTCAGGCCGGTTCAGTTTTCGTATTTTGCAACAGGAACTGCCGCTGATCGCCGTGCTGATACTGGGCGGCGTGCCGTTGCTTTACCAGCTGCTCGGCAAGCTGTTCCGGCGCGACCTGGGCGCCGACCTGTTGGCCGGCATATCCATCGTCACGGCCGTTCTGCTGCATGAATACCTGGCGGGCAGCCTGGTCGTGCTGATGCTGGCCGGCGGCGCGGTACTGGAATCCCAGGCCGTCCGCCGGGCGTCTTCGGTGCTGGAAGCGCTTGCCCGGCGCATGCCGTCCATCGCGCACCGCAAAACGGACGATACGATGACCGACATCACCACCGAGCAGGTTGCTATCGGCGATATCTTGCTGATCCTGCCCCATGAAATCTGTCCTGTCGACGGTACGGTCGTGGAAGGCACCGGCACGATGGACGAATCCTATCTGACCGGCGAGCCGTACATGATGTCGAAAGTCAACGGCTCGCAAGTGCTGTCCGGCGCGATCAACGGCGAAACGGCGCTGACCATTCGCGCCGATAAACTGGCCGTCGACTCGCGTTATGCCAAGATCATGGAGGTCATGCATTCCTCCGAGCAGCACCGGCCCAAACTCAGGCGCCTGGGCGATCAGCTGGGCGCCGTCTACACGCCGGTGGCGTTGACGCTCGCGCTGGTGGCCTGGTCGGCCAGCGGCGACGTGATCCGCTTTCTGGCCGTGCTGGTCATCGCCACGCCCTGCCCTTTGCTGATCGGCATACCGGTCACCATCATCAGCTCCATTTCGCTGGCGGCACGGCGCGAGATCATCATCAAGAACCCGGCCATTCTGGAGACTCTGGGCACCTGCCGCACGGCTATCTTCGACAAGACCGGCACGCTGACCTACGGCCGCCCGGCCTTGACTGCCCTGATTCCCGGCCACGGCCATAGCGCACAGGCCGTGCTGTCACTGATTGCCAGCCTGGAACGCTATTCCAAGCATCCGTTATCCGGCGCTATAATCAAAGCCGCCGAAAAATCCGCTTTGCCATTACTCAAGGTTAGCAATATCATGGAACTGCCCGGAGAAGGGCTGAGCGGCGAAGTGGATGGAAAACGGGTCCAGGTCACCAGCCGCCAGAAGTTGCTTGCCCTTCAGCCGGAAGCGCGGTTACCGCCCGTTTGTGGCGGTCTGGAATGCATCGTACTGATTGATGGCGCCTACGCGGCCACGTTGCAATTTCGCGATGAAGTACGCGCCGACAGTTCATCCTTCATCAATCACCTGCATCCCAGCCATCTGTTTGACCGGGTTATGCTGGTTTCGGGCGACCGGGAATCGGAAGTCCGTTATCTGGCGGAACAGGTCGGAATTGAACATGTGTACTTCGGACAGAGTCCTATACAAAAACTGAATATCGTACGCCGGGAAACCAAAGCCGCGAAAACCGTATTTCTGGGGGACGGCATTAACGACGCCCCGGCGTTGACCGCCGCGACCATCGGCATTGCCTTTGGCCAGAACAGCGACATTACCGGCGAGTCCGCCGATGCCGTGATTATGAACAGCTCGCTGCTGAAAGTCGACGAACTGTTCCATATCGGCGAACGCATGCGGGCGATTGCCCTGCAGAGTGCCATAGGCGGCATGTCGCTCAGCGTGATCGGCATGATAGCGGCAGGCCTGGGCTATCTGACGCCGGTCGCGGGCGCCATTACCCAGGAGATTATTGATGTCTTTGCGGTATTGAATGCCTTAAGGGCGGCGATACCGCCGAAAACCCTCTCTGACTATTAATGTCGTGTAGTTCAGCGCTCCCGTCAGAGAGAATACTGTCAACTTTATGAGATTGGACTAAAAAAATGATAATGATTACTTTATCCTCTACTAGGTCACACTCTCGGCAACAACACCTGTACCGCCTGCACGCAGGCCTTCATTCCTATCTGCCGAGTATTTTCCAGTTGTTGAGAAAACTGCTGTTGCTCGGCGCCTTGTTCATGCTGTTCAGCACCAGCGGCATGGCCATGAGCGATGATCATGACCGGGCCAAGGAACTGCTCGACGACGGCATTGTGCAACCGCTTGAAACCATCCTGGATCTGTATGTCGAAAAATACCCGGGGCCGGTCATGGATATCAAACTGGAAAGGAAAAACAAGCTGATCTTTTATAAAATTGACATCGCCGACAATAACGGTATCGTGAAAACTTTAACCATTAACGCGCAATCCGGTCAATTAATACAACCTGAATTGGTTCTGGCCAAAAAGAAGGGCTCTAAAAAACGTGCAACCGCCACTAATTGAAAATAGACGGGATTTAACCAGTTGAAGGAACAATCCGTATGAAATCGTTGCAACAACGTCTCGGCGTTGCTCTATTGATCAGTTTAACAGCCACATTTACGGCTTTATGGTGGCTGACCGACGGCACCCTACAGGATATCGCCGAAAAGCATGTCGCATCGCGTCTGGCGCAGGAAGCCGAAAATGTGCTGGCGGCAACCCGGATCGATAACACCAAAAAAATCGGGCTCGACAAGGAACAGATCAACCCGGCCTACCAGCAACCCTTTTCAGGTCAGTATTACCAGCTATACAGCGATAACGAGATCATGCGCTCGCGTTCGTTATGGGATATGGACCTGTCCATTCCGAATTTGGCAGCCGGCGAAAAGCGCCGGCTTTATCTGTCCGGCCCGCAGCAGCAGTCCTTGCTGGTCATGGCCTATGGTTATGACCGGCACGACCGGACCATCGTCGTTGCTGTTGCCGAAGACCTGTCGCCGACACTGGCGTTCATCGAACCGTTTCAATTGCGTTTTCTGATCATCGCGGTGACCCTATTGCTGCTGCTGATAGTGATGCAGACCCTTATTATCGGCACCGTATTTCAGCCGTTAAAGTCCATGCGGCGCCAACTCAGCGCTTTGAAACGAGGCACGATCACCCGACTCGATACGACCGAAGCGCCCAAAGAGGTATCGGCGCTGGTCGATGAGATCAATTGGCTGCTGCAGGCACTGGAACAACGCGTGCAGCGCCCGCAGAACGCCCTTGATGATCTGGCTCAGGCGTTAAAACCATCGCTGGAAGAACTGCCGCAATTGCCTGACGAAGAGCCCCTGCAAACCGAGCCTGAAATCAGCCAGCCTTTAGCGGAAGAAACCGCCGGCAGCGGTTGCCCGCTGGAGTCGTCATTCCTGGAGGATCCGGAACCTTCGCTGATGAAACTTGATATTGAGCAGGAAATATTGACCTTGATCAACGCCCTGCAAAGCATGTACCGGGATAAGAATCTGGACATTATCTTTATCATGCCGAGAACCGATGTCTTATTGATCGATAGTGAAGATATGCTGGAACTGTCCAGCAGTCTGCTCAAAAACGCCTGCAAATGGGCCCAGTCCAGAGTCAAGCTGAGCCTTGAAATCGATGAGGCCATTTACCTGAGAATTGAAGATGACGGACCGGGCATTTCCGACACCGATATGCTTGAGCACACTCCGGCCAATATGCTCCCGCACCAAGGCCTCGGCGATTACGGCATCGGCCTGTCCACGGCGCAATCCATTGCTAAACACCATGGCGGAGAGCTGAAATTTCATCGCTCCCGCGACTTGGGCGGATTCTGCGTGGAAGTCGTTTTACCCCTGACCGAGCCGTTGTAAGCCTGCGGCGGCCTGATCATTCAAGAAACCGCAGGGGACGCAACGTGCATCTTTTCAAAATCTTAGGATGTGCTGACCCAAAGTAGGCGCTCCAGGTGACGCAGTGAAGCGCATCGCTCGCGAACGATGCGCCTCCTGCCGTCGGCACATCCTATGTTTAAACAGGGAAATTATTTATGACCAAATCCTTAGTGGCGTTTTGAAGGCATTCAATAGCACCAATACATACCCCGCCGGGGCAATTACCCCATTGAACCAACTTGAACCAATCGTATTTTTCCAAGGACATCCCATGCCCAGCCCTCACCCGGAAACACATCGCACGCATCGCATCGGCTGGCTGCGCGCCGCCGTTTTAGGCGCCAACGACGGCATTGTATCCACCGCCAGCCTGATCGTCGGCATCGCCGCCTCCAATGCCGCCCATACCGAGATCATGCTGGCCGGCGCGGCGGGCCTGGTGGCCGGCGCCATGTCGATGGCGGCAGGCGAATACGTATCGGTCAGCTCCCAGGCCGATACCGAAACGGCCGATCTGGCCCGCGAACGCCGGGAACTCGACGCTGACGAACCCCATGAGAAAAAGGAACTGGCGGCGATTTATGTCATGCGCGGACTGGAGCCGTCATTGGCCGAGCTGGTTGCCGAGCAACTGATGCGGCACAATGCCCTGGAAGCCCATGCGCGCGACGAACTGGGCATCTCGGCGACCGTGAGCGCCCGCCCGGTCCAGGCGGCGTTAACCTCGGCCGCCACCTTTGCCGTGGGCGCGTTTTTGCCGCTGCTGATCGTATTGATTGCCCCCGCTGTCCATTTAATGGCCTCCGTCATCGCAACATCATTGTTGTGCCTGGCTCTGCTGGGCATGCTGGCGGCCCAAACCGGCGGCTCAAGCTTGGTCAAGGGTGCCTGCCGCGTCACCTTCTGGGGCGCGCTGGCCATGGGTTTGACAGCCCTCGTCGGCTCTCTCTTCGGCACTGTCGCGTAATGCCCTGGTGTGTCTATATGATCCGTTGCAGTGACGGCTCGCTTTACACGGGCATCACCAATGATGTCCAAAGACGCTTTCAGCAACATACCGATGGCCTGGGCGCCAAATATTTTCGCGGGCGCCAGCCCGAAGCCCTGGTTTATGTCGAAACCGGACATGACCGCAGCTCCGCCAGCAAACGCGAAAGCGCCATCAAGAAACTGCCCCGTACCGAGAAACTGCAACTGCTTGCCTCGGCCATGAACCAGATTACCGCTATGCCTTCATGAAAATTCTCTATCAGGATGACCACTTCGTTGCCATCGACAAACCGGCCGGCCTGCTCGTGCACCGCTCCGAAATCGACCGGCGTGAAACCCGGTTTGCCGTGCAGATATTGCGCGACCAGCTTGGCCGCCACGTATTTCCGGTGCACCGGCTCGATAAACCGACCGCGGGGGTGCTGCTGTTCGCATTAAATTCGGACGCGGCAAGAGCAATGACGGCCGTCTTCATGGGCGACGGCATCGGCAAAACCTATCTGGCCGTGGTGCGCGGCCACACCGCCGAAACCGACACCATCGATTATCCGCTGAAGGAAGAACTGGACAAGATGACCGATGCCAAAGCCGACCCGGACAAGCCGGCCCAGGCCGCCGTCACGCATTACCAGCGCCTGGCGACAACCGAGCTGCCTCATGCCGTGGGACGCTACCCGACTTGCCGTTATTCCCTGCTGCGAATAACGCCCGAAACCGGACGCAAGCATCAGATCAGGCGGCATATGAAACATATCTTCCACCCCATCGTCGGCGACACCACGCACGGCGACGGCCGGCATAACGATTTTTTCAGAAACCATTTCGACTGTCATCAACTGTTATTGGCGGCGACCGGCCTGACATTCACCCACCCCTATTCCGGCGCCGCCGTGAATATCACCGCTCCGCTCGATCAGGCCTACAACCGCGTCATCGCGGAACTGGGCTGGAAGCACGTGCCCTTACCGATTTAAAGCACACCGAAAACACGCCGCTCACAAAGCCACAAAGCCACAAAGCCACAAAAATGTAGGGTACGCAGTGCGTACCTTTTGAGAAGCATGGATACTGAATGAGAATAATTCCACCTCTGCTATTTTCCCTGACTTTTGTCATATACAGCTGTTTTTTAACCGTTAAACTTCGATAAATTCTTCTTGATCAGACCATGGACAGAGGTATTTATGAAAAAAACTTCCGTTTGGAAAGACGATGCCGAAGCCAGTCATTACAGTCCTCTGCAGACAGATTTAAACGTGGATGTCGCGATTATCGGCGGCGGCATTACCGGCATAACCGCCGGCTATCTGCTAGCGCATGCCGGCAAAAGCGTTGCCGTGCTTGAAGCGCAGCAAATCGGCGGCGGCACCACCGGTTTTTCCACCGGCAATCTCTATGCCGTTGTCGATGAGCGGCTTTATATACTCCAATCCAAGTTCGATACCGATACCATTCATGACGTGGCCGCCTCGCGCACTGCCGCCATCCAGCAAGTTGAAAACATCATTCGCGGATTTTCCATTGATTGTGATTTCCACAGAACGCCTTTTCGCCTGATATCGGAAACCGAAGACGACACCAGCACCCTGCAAAGGGAATACCAGGCCTGCCTGGAAGCCGGCCTGGAAGCCTACATAGACACCATGGCTCCCGTGCCTTTCTATATCAACGCCGCGCTTCGCATCGATGACCAGGCGCAATTCAATCCCATGCAGTATGTCAAGGCGCTGGCCACGCATATCCAGGGGACCGGCTGCGCGATATTCGAACACAGCAAGGTCGTCAGCATCAAGGAAGGCTCGCCGAATATCCTGTATACGGAAAACGGCTCGGTGACAGCCGAAAACATCATCCATGCGACGCATTCGCCGAAAGGCATCATGGCAGTCCACAGCCTGCTGGGACCCTATAGGGAATATGTGCTCGCGGCCAAGCTGAATTCGGGGGATTACCCCGAAGGCATTTGTTGGGTGCTCAATAAGCCTCATCACTATTCCATACGCACCTATACCAGCAAAAGCGGGGAAAGCTATCTGCTGGTCCTGGGCGAACCGCATAAGGTCGGCCAGAAAGAAGCCAACGAAGCCTGCTTTGATAGCCTGGAAGCCTACCTGAGAAGACGTTTCGACGTTAAATCCGTGGAATACCGCTGGAGCGCGCAGCATTATAAAGCGGCCGACAGCTTACCTTACATAGGCGCCCTCCACCCGAAATCCAGCGTTTATATCGCCACTGGCTTCGCTGCGGATGGGCTAACGTATGGCACGCTGGCCGCCATGATCATCAGCGATTTGATCCTGGGCATCAAAAACCCGTGGTCGGAAGTTTATGCCCCCCACCGGCATAACCCGCTCAAGACAGCGGGCCGCTTCATCAAGGAAAACGTTAATGTCTTTGCCCAGTACTTGAAGGATATTCCTTACCATGCCGACGTTGAAACGGTTTCCAGCATCGTGCCCGGCGAAGGCAAAACCGTTGAAATCGAAGGCGAGAAATTCGCCGCCTACCGTGATGAGAGCGCGGAACTCCATCTGGTCTCAGCCGTCTGCACGCACATGAAATGCATCGTTAACTGGAACGAGGAAGCGAAAAGCTGGGATTGCCCCTGTCATGGCAGCCGTTTTACCGTTGACGGCCAGGTGATCGAAGGACCGGCCATCGCGGACTTGCCAAAAAAAGAAACCAACAACCTGCCATAATTCGCGGAGCATCGGGCATGATCATTACCGCCATTGACTTATTTGCATTTGCGGCCCTACTCGGCGTTTTTCTTTTAGTGTTTATACTGAAAAACAAGGAAACGCCCAAAGCCGTTACTTTTATTCATGGCCCGGTAGCCGCTATCGGACTGATTCTTCTGATCATCTATTCCTTTCAATACAGGCCCGCGCCCATAGCCAGCCTGGCTTTATTCATTATCGCCGCGATCGGCGGCGCGGCCATCAGCGTCCTCGACATTACCGGTAAATCCATCCCCAAATGGCTGGCCTTGCTTCATGGCTCGCTGGCCGTGGCCGGCTTTATTTTTCTGGTGGCATTTGCCTTATAAACCGCCCGTTTCCTGTCACGGGCCTAAGGATTTGGCTGAAAATGACTGCCTGAAACCAGTTCGCGGATGAATTTCCGCTGTAGGTGCGAATTCCCTGGTTTATTCCATGCCCATTACTGAGAGCTGGGAAAACGTCTTTAAGCCCGGCGTCTCCGCAGTTCCCCTCTCAGAATTCGATTGCAAAACCTGACTCCGTGCTTTTAAATCAATACCCATCATCCTGCTATGCTTCGGGATGCAATAATCATCTGTCACAGGATTCGTTTTATGGCCATCAGTGTTTTCGATATTTTTAAAATAGGCATCGGCCCGTCGAGTTCCCATACCGTGGGTCCGATGCGCGCGGCAATGGAGTTTGCCGTTAATCTGGAAAAATCCGGATGCATGGACAAAATTAACCGCATAACGATTGAGTTATACGGTTCTTTAGGCGCCACGGGGAAAGGCCACGGGACAGATAAAGCCGTCATGCTGGGACTTGAGGGCGAGGCGCCGGATTTGATCGATCCTTCGATCATTCAGGAACGTCTCGAAGTCATCAGGCAAAACGGACAGATCCGGTTGTTAAGGCGATGGCCGGTCCGATTCGAGGAAAAAGCGCATCTGCTGTTTCATCGCCGGGCCCTGCCCTATCATGCAAATGGCTTGCGTTTTACCGTTTTCGATTCCTCGGAAACCGAACTGATGCAAAAAGACTATTACTCGATCGGCGGCGGCTTTGTGGTCACGGAACACACGGCGGCGGCAGACCGTTTGTCCGATGACGTCACCTGTCTGCCGTATCCGTTTAAATCCGCTGCGGCGTTACTGAAACTTTGCGCTACCCATAACAAGCCGATCAGTACACTGATGCTGAACAATGAAAAAGCCTGGCGCAGCGAAAAGGATATCAGGGAAAATCTGCTCAAAATCTGGCAGGTCATACAGGCCTGCGTGGAAAGAGGGATGCGCGAGGAAGGCACATTGCCGGGCGGCATGAAGGTTAAACGCCGGGCGCCCAATCTGTACCAGCAATTGACCGGCCAGATCCCCCGGCAAACCTCCAGCCTGCCGGTAGGCACGCTGGACTGGGTCAACCTGTTCGCGCTGGCCGTCAGCGAGGAAAACGCCGCCGGCGGCAGGGTCGTGACCGCGCCGACCAACGGCGCGGCGGGCATCATCCCGGCGGTACTGCATTACTACTGGCGATTCTGTAAAGGCGCCGATGAAGACGGCGTGATCCGGTTTTTACTGACGGCCGCCGCGATTGCCATTTTATACAAGGAAAACGCATCGCTTTCCGGCGCCGAAGTCGGCTGTCAGGGTGAAATCGGCGTCGCCTGCTCCATGGCGGCCGGCGCCTTGGCGGAAGTCTTGGGCGGCACGCCGCAACAAGTCGAAAATGCCGCCGAAATCGGCATGGAGCATAATCTGGGCCTAACCTGCGATCCAGTGGGCGGCCTGGTTCAGGTACCCTGCATCGAGCGCAACGCCATGGGCTCGGTCAAGGCCATCAACGCCGCGCGTATCGCTTTGCGCGGCGACGGAACGCATTTCGTGTCGCTGGATAAAGTAATCAAAACCATGCGTGAAACGGGCGCCGACATGAAAACCAAGTACAAGGAAACCTCACGCGGCGGTCTGGCGGTGAACTTGACGGAATGTTGATTCAGCCGTGTCTGATCGCGATGAAAACGTCAGGGACGGAGCCTGTCGCCCGCCCGACACGTTTAAGCCTCCGCTTGCCGCCGACTTCGAAAAAATACTGGCCTTGTAGTAGAGCATGGAATAAATCAGGGAATTGTAGGTGCGAATTCATTCGCACTGTGTTGATACCCTGAAGGACACAAGTACCCATAGGGCATAAATAAATCCGCACCTACACCGGAAATTCATCCGCACACTTGAGGAAGTTATTTTGTGAGCGTTCCTTAGTTAAACAAGGCCAGCGCTTTCCGCAGCGTCGACCAGATCCCCCATGCCAGCGGAACCGTGACATACAGCCAGAAGAGCAGCAGGAATAAAAAATCAAGCGGTTTAAAGGACTTTGGTTGGTTCATATCGTTTCCAGAATGTTATTGATCGGCCAAGGGTTGACTGTTCCGGTTTCAGCCGCGCGTACAGGCAGTCGCTGCGCGGGAAACCCCGCCCTCTTCATCGGTCTCCTCGTGCCGCATATGATGTTTTTCATGCACCGGCCTGACCATCAAATTGCAAATAAAGCCCAGGCACAAAATGCCCGCCATGATATACATCGTCACGTTATAGGCGTCCGCCCTGGCAATGCCCTGTTCAATCTGAAACTCGCGAATGTAATTGACCAGCACGGGTCCCAGGACGCCGGCCGTTGACCAGGCGGTCAGCAGCCGGCCATGAATGCCGCCCACGTATCGGGTGCCGAAAATATCGGCCAGATAAGCGGGAATCGTCGAAAACCCGCCGCCGTACATGCTCAGGATGACCGCGTACAACGCGATGAACAAGCCCATGCTGCCGGCCGCGCCCACCGAAGGAACAGTGGCGTAAAGCGCTATGCCGAGCACAAAGAAAATAAAATAGGTGTTTTTGCGGCCGATGAAATCCGATGCGGAAGACCAGAAAAACCGGCCGCCCATATTGAACAGGCTGAGCAGTCCGACAAAACCGGCCGCCGCCGCGGGCGTTACCGCACCCTTGAACATTTCCTGAATCATCACCGAAGCCTGGCCCAGCACGCCGATGCCGGCCGTCACGTTCAGGCACAGTATCAGCCAGAGCAGATAAAACTGCGGCGTTTTTAACGCCTGGTCGATATGCACATGCTTTTTGGTGATCATTTTATTCTCGACCACCGGCGGCACCCAGCCGGCCGGCTGCCAGTTTTCGGGCGGCGTCCGGATGGTCAATGACCCTATGAACATGGACAGGAAATAAATACCGCCCATGACCAAAAAGGTCTCCATGACCCCGACCGAGGCGGCGGATTTAAACTGATCCATCAGCAGTACCGAGAGCGGCGCGCCTATCATCGCGCCGCCGCCGAAGCCCATGATCGCCATGCCGGTCGCCATGCCCCGGCGGTCGGGAAACCACTTGATCAGGGTCGAAACCGGCGAAACATAGCCCAGACCCAGGCCGATGCCGCCGATCACGCCATAACCCAGATAGATCAACCAGATTTGATGCAGGTAAATGCCCAGAGCCGAAATAAAGAAACCGCCGCCGAAGCAGCAGGCCGCCACGAACATCGTCAGCCTCGGGCCCACCTTCTCCAGCCATTTGCCGCCGAAAGCCGCGGAAAGTCCCAGAAAGACGATAGCCAGACTGAAAATCCAGCCCAGTGTGGTTAATTTCCAGTCGTCCGGAGTCGACTCGGTAACGCCTATCACCCGCGTCAACGGATTATTAAAGACGCTGAAAGCGTACGCCTGGCCGATACAAAGATGAACCGACAAGGCCGCCGGCGGCACCATCCAGCGGTTATAGCCGGGCTTGGCGACGGTACGCTGTTTCGAAAAAAATCCTGACATCAATGAAATCCTCTGTATTGAACTAAAACTTCCATCTGTGCATTTTTATACAGTTGTCAATTTAAGTGCTTATTATCGATAAAAACCGGGTATTACAACAATTTGCCCCGGTCAACGGCAAGCGGAAAGATACTGTAAAGCGGGACGAAACACCATCCTGAGTGGAGTTATCTGGATCTGTCTACCGTGAAAATTATGTATGTTATCCCGCTTAGAAACCACAATGTGTGCAGAAAAATTGTTTTGATGCTGTGGGCCAGCATGTAAGATATGTTGAACTAGAGAATCACTTGTTAGGTGAATTATGAATTACAGAATGGTGGTAGATTCAGAACTATTGAAACTTGGTATTCCTGATAGATTCTTTGAATACGCAGAATCATACGCAAATGGCGCGAAGGCTCTCGCAGAGAAAATGGCGTTTGATAAGAATGAAGCTACTTGGCCAAATGCCGCAGTAGTATTAATGCTATCAGTTCACTCGGTTGAGCTTTTTATTAAAGGCGCAATATTCAAATTCGATTCGAGAGCCAAAATAGGGCATCATAATATTGAGGCTCTGTTTGAAAAGTACTGCCAAATATATCGAGAAGAAAAATATTACTTTGATATGCCATTCCAAACAGAATATCCGGGGATGTCTGAAGAGGAAATTGAGGTTCTAAAAGAAAATAAGCGTCCAACTCCTAGTGTTCTATATAGATATCCAATTGAAACAGGTGAGTCCGAGTGGGAAGGTTCATATGGGTTCGAGGCATCTTCATTTCTTCCGGTAATTTCGGGCCTATTGCAAGATTATCGAAGGCTGAGAGAGTGTTTCACCTAACAAAGCAAATTCACTCGGACAAATTTCCGCAACGTTCATTTGTGGCGAATGCCACAAGCCTCACGTTGCTCCAATTTGCCGGTGATTTGCGGCGTTAGGACCGTAGGTGCGATTAGCGCAGCGTAATCGCACGCATGTTTTTATCGTCGCCAACACAGGTTAAATATGCCTCCAGTTACACTAGCCGCACCGGTAAACTCCCAAATCCATGTCCACTTATAGACGCGCCTATATTAATGGTGGAACGTGGTTTTTTACGGTAAATCTCTTGCAAAGACATCAAAACGATTTACTTATCCGCAACATCGACCCATTAAGGCAGACTGTCAACAAAGTACGGGCCAAATATCCGTTTCATATCGATGCTTGGGTTGTACTGCCTGACCACATACATTGTGTTTGGACATTACCGCCGAACGATACCGATTTCAGCAACCGATGGCGGCTAATAAAAAGCGGATTTTCGAGGGCGATGCCGAACACAGAATATCGCTCCAAGGTACGGATTAAAAACGGCGAAAGGGGCATTTGGCAACGACATTACTGGGAACATTTCATCCGCGATGATTTGGATTATCAAAAGCATGTGGATTATGTGCATGTAAATCCATTAAAACAGGGTCATGTTGAGCGTGTAATTGACTGGCCTTATTCAACGTTTCACCGCTATGTGGCAAAAGGCATTTATCCCGCTAATTGGTGTGGCGATATTAATGCTATCGTTGATGGCGATGATTGAATATGCGTGCGATTACGCTGCGCTAATCGCACCTACGGTCCTGCGCGCCGCAGAAACCGGCTTGAACGAAGAGAAGTTTAACAAAGCATTGCTGCGGACAAGCCGCTGAATGCGGCATTAGCCCCTGACCGAATCTATTCACCCCGTAAGGAGATTTTCCACAGTGGACATCCCACGAATATTCAACATCACTGAAAGTGCTCACCGCATCCACAACCCGATCACACCCGAAAAGCTCGCCACTCTCGGAGCGGCGTTGCGTCTGGAATCGGGGGCTCGAGTGCTCGACCTCGGCAGCGGTTCTGGGGAAATGCTGTGCACCTGGGCACGCGATCACGGCATCATCGGCACCGGCATCGACATGAGCCAGTTGTTCACCGAGCAAGCGAAACTCCGTGCTGTAGAACTCGGTGTCGCCGATCAAGTCAAGTTCATCCATGGCGATGCTGCGGGCTACGTCTCTGACGAGAAGGTCGATTTGGCAGCCTGTGTCGGTGCCACTTGGATCGCTGGTGGAGTCGTCGGCACTATCGAGCTTCTGGCGCGGAGCCTGCGCGCCGGAGGGATCATCCTCATCGGCGAACCCTACTGGCGGCAGTTACCGCCGACGGAAGATGTTGCCAAAGGGTGTCTTGCCAACTCAATCTCCGACTTTCTCATGCTTCCAGAACTTCTCGCGTCTTTCGGCCGCCTTGGCTACGACGTCGTTGAAATGGTTCTGGCTGACCAAGACGGCTGGGATAGATACGAGGCGGCCAAATGGCTCACCATGCGCCGATGGCTTGAAGCCAATCCCGGCGACGAGCTCGCGAAAGATGTTCGAGCCAAACTGACCTCGGAACCCGAGCGCTACGCCGCTTACACGCGTGAATACCTGGGCTGGGGTGTGTTCGCGCTGATGCCGCGGTGATGCGTTGGCGCTCCTGGCGGATCGTCAACGGCTGTGCCGCGCAGCAGATGGTGGCTCCCGTCGCCATCGCGATCGATAAGCCGTAGGTGCGATTACGCTTCGCTAATCGCACCTACGGCCTTGCAATCGGTTTGTTTGAGGCCGTCTCGTGAAAACCTTAACCAACGCATTAACCCGAGTTCGCTTCACTACGCGGGTTATGCTTTACGTTAGCAAAAGGAAAAAATAATGATAGGAAGTTGTTTGTGCGGTAGCGTTGAATTCGAGGTTGATGGGGATGAATTTAATATCTATCAATGTCACTGCTCATTGTGTAAAAAGCAAAGTGGTTCAAGTTCGAATTCAGCAACGATAGTCAAAAGTGATAATTTCAGATTCTTGAAGGCTTCTAATCACATAGGCTCATGGGTCAAAGAGACAGGTTTCAGGTCGGATTTCTGCAGGAAGTGTGGATCTACCTTGCCAAACCCGTTGAGAGGATTGGATTTGTACTGGATTCCGGTGGGTTTATTCCCCGTTGACCTCAAGGCAAAGGTTGTAGCTCACTTGTGTACGAGTTCAATTTCTAGCTGGCATCCAGTTTCGTCTGATATCAAGCAGTTCAAAGAAGTTCCAGAGCTCGCTTTGTTAATGCGAATGCTGCACGAGTAGTAGTGCCATGGCTAACCTTATTCGTTAGGCATCAGTTATACCTGTGGGTTACGGAATAAAACAGGGTCAGATCCTGCAATATAGCAGTCAATAGGGTGCGTGCTTACCAAGACCCGCCCCTCTTTCATTTTCCCGCGCCGGTATCGCCGGACACCGACGCGTTAACACTCAGGGTTTTTCCGCTTCAAACAGTATGGCTTGCATCGGATAGCGCGTGGGATTCGAGCCATATTCTCTTATCAGCACCTTCGTCAGCGTCTCGGTTATCTCCTCGGGATCGGCGCCGCCGCGTGCTTTTATCTCCGTGATAATCGGAGTGTAAACCAGCGCCCGCGCGAAGGCCTCCACATCCAGAATGTCGTGTTCCTTGCGATGGACTGAGGCCACAAGCAATAAGGAAACATCCCTGCGGGATGAAGCCAATGATCAATTTTCCTGCTGCTCAATTTAGGACCGTAGGTACGATTGAGGAATTTTAATCGGCCCCAACGTATCTGTCGGGGTCTCGGAAACTTGAGCTGAAGTTTTATTGATGAGATCAAAAATAAAGCGTCTGCCAGTTTCATCTTCAATTTCTAGCGCATCACGCCCCGACACCAGGGCCATGCTTTTGAAATAAATACCTATGCTATCAACACCGGATTCGGACAGATCCGATACTTCATAAGCTTTCAGCATCCAAAGGCGTTCTCCAGTCTTCACGTTAATAGCAGTCAGATATCCTCCGGGTTGATCTCCGCCGTGGCCGTAACTTTGCATATCTTGTTCATAACGAATTCCATTGTGCTCTATCGGAGCGACAACGGGCGGAGCGGGGCGGCTGCCAGATTGAAGACCTTGAACCATGATGATGTTCTCCTTTTGTTTAACCATAGAACCGTGGCCATCATTTGATGAACTGATATTACGCACGAACCAGGCGCTCGCACAGATCGAGTCAGCTGAGTAATGAATGGTAGCGATTGAGTATCGGGCGGATGAAATCTCCGGGCTAATGATGACAGCATGCCGGCCTATCATCAGTTTATGGCTTTAGCAGGATAATTCTGCTCCGGGACAAGCATTCTTCGCCTTGAGCCAAACTTTGCGACAAAACCAGCCAATAGATGTCATATATATCACAAGATCTTTCTATGCGTTAGGAGAGTCAAGGCGATTGCTGCTGGCTCATACCCTATCCTCTGCTGTAAGGAGAAACAAAAATGTATACCAAGAACATACTATTTCGACATACTTTTTTGGTTTCTCATGGCATTTTAATGCCGATTTTTTTGGCATCGTGCACGCCTTGTGTCACCTATACCAACATGTGTGATTTGATCGGTGGTATCCCGGATGCCGAGGCGATGTCTTCAAACCGGAGCGTCATACTTGAAGATCCAGGGACGATTATCGCCTACCATGGATCGGCCTGCGCAGAATCCAAGAACTCTGGAACAGAGGATGTGTTAAAGATTGAAGAGAGTCTTGAGATTCCGCCATACGCCGCGGATGCTACTGTATTTCTTAACGGCTGGCGCATGAATTACCTTAGCAGCGATCATCATGTGGCAGGGCTTGGAACCATGATCAGCCATATCCGGCTGGAAAATAAAACCCTGAAATGGCAGGCGGCCGGCGTGCTTTCGGACGACAATTTTGATGATGCTTACCGATGGTGTTATCACTACACAGTAGTCGCCTGGAATCCTTCCAATCTCGATCTGGTTGTCGATCATAAAGATGAGGACTGTGATTCCCGAAACCCTGCTGAGGCGAATTTCTTCATAACCGATAACACAGGCACGAAAACCGCACTTTCTGCTTTTCCCAGCTTCATCTTCAACCCCAATTTCGCATCCGGCAAAACGGTTGCCATACTCCCGCGCGGATTCGGCTTCAAGTGGAGCGCCGACTGCGAAACGGACCACCACCTGCTTCAGGTCGGGGTCAATCTGGATCATAGCGAAATCTTTGTCGAGAACGGAAAAAAATATAAGAAAGGCGTTGAAGATCTGACCCCGGTGCCGGTTCCCCAACCGCCCCCGGCAAGCACCATGAACCAGGTCGATTCCGGCTTTGCAAGCTGGGATACCTATGCCATGTTCAAGGACAACGATGCGAGAAGAGATTACGGATTTGGCGAGATGGTGTCCGGACTCGGCGGAAACGATGTTGGCGTGATCCAACCACCTTATTCAATCCTGCCGCGCGAGGATACTGGCACCTTCGGGGGATGCCTTGGTGCGCCGCCGCCGGCAGGCGTAAAAACAGAGCAAGTCGTCGTTGATAACGTTCCCTTCGAATACGCGATCCCTATGCTCACGGGATGGGAGTTGTATTATCCTTGTGACGATGAGCATGTAACCGATCTGGGAGCATGGCTGGACGAGATCCATTACGACAAGACCCCGAACACCCCCACAGGAACATTGAAATACACGTTATCATCCATACTGAAAGACAAGAACAGTGATCCCATACATGATTATTCTCACAAGGTCACCATCTTGGGTTTTAAGCCAGTTACTTCCGCTCTGGCGCCGGATTTAGTGCCTTTCAGTCCTCTCGGTACAGACCCTTTGGCCTTTTGCAGAATGGAGCAGTCGGGAACGCTGCTGAGAGTTTCAGTCAGGAATCAAGGCAATGGGAATGCAGCCGCTTCAAGGACAACAGTCGCCTTTAATACTGGCTCCGTTACCGTTGATACGCCGCCCATTCCAGCGGGCGGATCGACTGACCTTCTGGTCAACGTGCCAGCAAACTGCTTTAGCCCTGATTGCTCTTTCAGAATTACAGTTGACTCCGATAATCAGGTTAACGAATTTAATAATGAAGGAAACAATAGCGTAAGCGGTGGATGCTTAGGCTGATACCGTACGTTAAACAGCAGGATGTAAATACCGTGCTGTAATATTTCATCGGCATTGTTAATTAAGGAACGGGAATGAAATAAGACCCGCAATTGAGGCAGGATTTCTGTTCATATTCAAGGCGCGCAAACAGGCGCATAGCAAGCTATGTAACTGTTTGCGCAACGCCGAAGAGGGACAGAAAGACAAGTCAGTTGCGGGAGTTATAAAATTCACGTTCCTAAGTATGGTATTTAACTCACCGTTCCGTTTAAGCATAACTTTGCTTTTGCTGTATCACTTTGATTTTCGACGTAGCCGAGCAAGAAAATGCCTGAATAAACTGTTATAGCCTTGTATGCTCGCGCCACCCGCAAAACCAGGCGCCTGGGAAAAGCCCTTTGCGTTCGTCATAATCCGCCCCCCGGTTTCCTGGTCGCCTTTTAGTTCGCCCAAACATCGTAAACAAGTGATGGTTCAACACCGCCCCGTTTATTTTCTCCGTGTTCGCCGCAACTGAATTTGCTGGCCGTCCCGCTTGGCCTGGAGAGGCAGAATATCCTCAAGGGCATGCAGAAATAAATCAATATCATCCGAATTAAAAATCCCGCTGAGCGTCTCTTCCGCGAGTTTGGGATCGGCGAAAATAAATCGGACCGGATGATAACGTTCCAATTCAAGCGCAACTTCACGCAATGGCGTGCGTTTAAAGACCAATCGCCCATGCAGCCAGGCGGTCAGTTGATCGGCTTCCACAGCTTGCAGCCGGCCTAAACCGGTCGCCTCTGTATAACGACTCTCGTCGCCTGCGCTAAGATGTACATCGACCACATCTTGACCGTTATTCAATTCCACTTCGCCTTCCAATACCGAAACGGTCGCGCCTTGCGGTTGTTTTAGGACATTAAAGCGGGTACCAACATCGCGAATATGCAAATCGCCTACCTGTACGGTAAATGGACGCAGACGGTCGTGACTAACTTCAAACAGCGCCTCGCCCTGTGTCAACACAACGCTACGCTGCAATAAAGAGATTCTGACCGAAACCAGGGTATCGGTATTCAAGTCGATATGAGAATTATCCGTTAAATCGATGCGCCGGCGCTCGCCCATGCCGGTCACATAGCTAACGGTCTCTGCGCTATATTCTAGCCATGCGCCGCCGAGCAAGGCAGTCGTCACAATAAAAAAAGCCAGTGATGTCAATACGGATGCCGGTTTTCGCGGTTTTGCCGAGCGAGCTTCAGCCAATCCGGACACCGGCATAAACTTGATATCATCCATATTGGCCCAGATTCTTTCGGCTTCCGCGTAAGCCGCTTGGTGGCTTTCGCCTTTTGCCAGCCAGGCTTCAAAGCGAAGCCTGTCTTCCGCGGGACATTTTTCTGCCTGCAAGCGCACAAACCATTCGATAGCCTGTTTCAATTGCCTTTCGTTGTATGAAGAAGATGAACTCATCAGGGATTTTTACAAACCGTTTGTCAGAATTTTTCCATGTATTGGTGGCAATGCAGCATGGCTTTGACTAAACGCCTTTGCACCGTTTTTTCAGAGATCCCCATTTTCAAGGCAATGTCGGCATAGCTTAATTCGTCGATTTTGCGTAGCAAGAACACATCCCGGTATTTTCTCGGCATCGAGTGGATGGCATCCAACAATAGCTCGCATTGTTGACGCAACGCCGTTACTTCATCCGGAAGATGCCTTGGGCAAACCAAGGTTTCATCGAGAGCAATTCCGCTGTTTCTCGGGTGCTGCTGCCATTTCAGATAATTGATGGCCAGGCGGTCGGCCACACGGAATAGTAAGCCGATTAGGTTTTCGTCATGCTTCACCGCATTATCGCGCAACAAACGCAGGTATGTTTCCTGGCATAAATCCTGGGCTGTTTCAGGGCAGCGAACCCTGTTTACCAGGAATTGGGACAGCGATTTACGATGGTCTTGAAACAGTTGGCAAATCTGATCGTTGGTGAGCGGCGGCAGGGTTGACATAACTCAGGTTTTCAGAAAATTGTTTTACTCAGCTGCGAAGCTGTATCGCAAAAGCTTCGAATGGTTCCGCTTAAGCCAAGCAATTTTTGCACCACAAGCATGGGTTCGGCTGCCATTGCGGAACGTTTTATTGTTTAGCATCGACGCTAACACTCGATCAGGATGCCAGGACACATTGATTTTATTAACGAAAGCCTAAAGCATGAGGTGATGCGCTAGATTATTTTTGATGCTCATTAGTCGGCAAAAACCAGGAGGACAATCGCGTTGCGCCAACAGAATCTTGAGACTGGCCCAGTATAACTATGTCATATGACATAGTTATACGTTAAATAACACAGTTTAATAGGTGGCCGGCAGGAGTAATACCCTCATTGCGACTAAGAATTTAGTCGTCAACAATGTCCCTGTTTACATAGGATACGCCTAGTACTCAGTCAATTTAATTATGGCGGGTAAATTGTAGGTGCGAATTCATTTATGCCCCATGGGTACTTGTGCCCTTCAGGGTATTCGCACTATTCGCATGCCATGGATACTCCGCAAACTTTACTCGTCAGAACAAGACTGACTGAGTACTAGCACATTCATGGACTTCCTATGCATTGCGCAACATCAGAAAATAATTTCAAAAAATGACCAGTTCGACGGCTTTGCTTTGTTATTAAAGTTAAGACGACTAAAAACGTTGAATCTTGACTCAAACCAAAACAGGGAAAATAACATGGTTAAAAGCTTACCGACTATCGCTACCAGCAATGCCGGGCGTATTGAGCACAGACTTGAAATCTGTAAATTAATCCGGCATGGCGTCCTGATCGCTCCGCTGCTGATGGGAAATGCTTATGCCGACGACGAAACTCATATCTTTGACCTGCCCGCACAGCCTCTATCCACGACGCTGAACACTCTGGCCGAATCGACCCATACCCAGCTGCTTTATGCCGACTCAACGGTGAAAGGTTTAACCGCAGCTCCGGTGAAGGGCAGATACACGGCTCGGCAAGCGCTCGCTATTGCACTGGGCGAGAGCGACCTTGACTACAAAGTGGTGGATAACTCGGTGATTACAGTTGCCGGCAGACCTGAAGCCGAATCAGTCACCACGTTGAAAGCGATGACAGTGGTTGGCAAGATGGAAGATGATCCGAATGATCCTTATAACAAAGACTACACAGTCACTAACAGCTCTACCGCCACTAAAACCGATACGCCGATTATGGAAACGCCTGTGTCGATTCAGGTGGTACCTAGGGCCGTCATGTCCGATCAAAAAACTGCACGCATCACAGATGCCTTGGAAAACGTCAGTGGCGTTCGCGCCCAGTCTTCCTTGGGTACCGGCACCGGTTTCATTATTCGCGGTTTTCGCAACCCTTTAATCTATCGCAATGGCCTGATGGCTGTTCCCAACTCTTTTCGCTCCGAGTTCGACACAGCCAATCTTGAAAGTGTTGAGGTATTGAAAGGCCCTGCATCCGTGTTGTTCGGTCGTAGTGAGCCCGGCGGTTTGATTAATGTCACCACCAAAAAACCCTTGGATATACCGTATTATTCACTTGAACAGCGCTTCGGTTCCTATGATTTGTATCGTACTGAATGGGATGCTAGCGGTCCGGTTACCGATGACAAGTCCTTGCTGTATCGCTTCACGGGTTCCTATCAAAATAACGAGTCGTTCCGGGACTTCGTAAGCAATGATCGCGTGCTGATTGCTCCAAGCCTGACCTGGCGGCTTACCGATGCGACGGATTTCACCGTCAATGTCGAAGGTGTCGATCAAGATTACCAGGCCGATTTCGGTATTCCTGTTGTCGGCAATCGCCCTGCAAACATTCCGCTCAATCGTTCGGTTGGCGGTGATCCTAACGATCCTATCGATAGTATTTCTAAAGTTCAATTGGGTACGGAGCTTAATCACCGTTTCAACGACGATTGGGCAATTCATAACCGTTTCCTGGCCAGTTGGGGCGATGGTAGAGAAACCTTCCTTAATCCCGCACCGGCTTTCGGCAATGCCCTAAATGAAGCTACCGGTATTCTGCAACGCAACGTCTTTGCTCAGCGCTACGACAACGAGGCTTACACCACCAATCTCGATTTGACCGGCAAGTTTCAGCTTGCAGGTACTAAGCACGACATTTTGCTCGGATTTGACTATCTGCGTTCATTTACCCAGTACAACATTCAGGGATTTTTCAACACCGCCAATCCGGCATTCGCCATTGACATTCATAATCCGGGTCCGAGTTACGGCATTGATCCCTCCGTTTTCAGTAACGCAATATTGGCAGTCGAACCCACACAAATAGGCCGGAATTTCTCGACATTCAAGGACGAATGGTATGGCGTTTATTTTCAGGATCACATCACCTTGTGGGATAAACTGCACATTATGGGCGGTGGACGTTACGATTGGATAGAAACCGGCAGAGGCCGCGGCGGTTCCTTTTCAGAGTCTGATAATGCTTTGGAAAACTCGACACCTTCCGTGATTCGCAAAGATGAAGGTTTCAATCCTCGAGTTGGCATTCTCTATCAACCGTGGCAGTGGCTGGGGGTTTACGGCAACTGGACAACCTCTCTAGCCGCGAATAACGGAATTTCGAGCAACAATCAACCTTTCAAACCGCAGATAGGCGAGCAATTTGAAGCCGGAATTAAAACCGCCTTCTTCGATCAACGCTTATTGACAACACTGGCTTACTATCACTTGACTAGGGATAATCTGCTCACCCCCGATCTAACAACGCCTGATCCCAACGATAGTGCGGCAATCGGTCAACAACGCAGCCAAGGCATTGAGTTGGATATAACAGGTCACCTTAATGATAACCTTAGCATTATTAGCAGCTATGCCTTTACAGATGCACGGATTACCAAGGACAACCGGACCTTGAATGGCGTGCTAAACGGCTATGAAGGTAAGCGCTTGAACAACGTACCTGAGCATTCCGGCAGTCTATGGCTGAAATACGATTTCAACGGCTTTGACGCCCAAGAGGGCTGGTCGGTTGGTTTAGGCGGTGTTCTGGCCAGCAAGCGGGAAGGCGATGTTGAAAATACCTTCCAGCTCCCCGGATATGTAAGGATGGATGCATTTACGGCCTATAAACTGAACGTGGGGCCAACGCGAGTGACGACATCGTTCAATATTCGCAACCTGCTCGACAAGGAATATTTTGAATCAACCGACCCGAATGCCAATGTAGCGCCACGGTTTGGAGTCTATCCGGGGGCGCCGTTGACAGCAATTGGTTCGATACGAGTGGAATATTAGACTGGTTCGGATAGGCCATATGCAGACTTCAATCACTCCGTTGCACCGAGGCTTTCGAAAATAATGAATCAACATTCTTATACCCCCCTCAAATGGAGGCGTTTCCGTCATTTCTGGCTAACGGTGCATTTGTATATCGCCCTTACGATAGGTTTTGTCTTTGTCATTCTCGGACTAACGGGGATTTGCAATGTTTTCTATGTTGAACTGGAAGAGTTCAGTTTGCCGCCTGTGCGTCAGGAAGCCAATGCGCGACCGCTTCCCCTTGATGAAATTCTGCAAATCGTTAAAGCCGCTCATCCTCAAAGACAAGGGAGATGGGCGCTTCTTGCGCCAGGCTATGGCAATGATTACGTCTGGGCGCGTTATCCGAAGCCTGAAGAAACCGCCGATCAATTATTCGCGCCGTTCCAGGTTTTGGTTGATCCATACAGCGGAAAAATAATTTCGGAGTACTTTTGGGGGCAAACCTTGTGGACGTTCATTTATGAAGTCCATGCCAGTTTGCTGACAGGTAAATTGGGTGTCGAGATCGGGCAAATCGGAAACGATACGATCTGTTTTCTTGGTTTGTTTTTATTTATTTCCGCATTGACCGGGCTTTATTTGTGGTGGCCGCGCTGGGGGAAATTCAAAAAAGCAGTGACTATTAAACGGGGGGCAAGTCCTGAGCGGTTTTATTATGATCTGCATAAAACTACGGGGTTTTACAGTTCAATTATTTTGCTGATTATCGCCTTTACCGGGTTTTCGTTTAGTTATGCGGATTATATCAAGCCGTTGATACGCGGTTTTTCCGCTGTCAAGGAAAAACATTTAAAAGATCCCGGCGTTAAATCTAAGGTTATGACTAATGCACAGTCAATTTCCATAGCGGAGGCCGTTTCAATCGCCGACACAGTGTTCCCTGAAGCCAAACTATGCCGAGTGGAAACGCCCGGCGGTGAGGAGGGTGTTTACATTATTACCAAGCGGCAACCAGGAGAAGCCAACCACCGTTGGGCGCGCAGCAAAGTGTGGGTTGACCAGTACAGCGGTAAGGTATTGTCCGTACAAGACCCTAATCAGTTTACCGCCGGCGAAACGTTTTTCAATGTGCTGTGGCCGCTTCATAACGGCGAAGCCCTCGGGCTTGCAGGCCGTATTTTATGGTGTGCAATGGGTTTCGCACCGTTGGTGCTTTATATCAGCGGTATCATCCGCTGGTTGCAAAAACGACGCATATCTTTGGAAAAGCATCGAAAAATGATGAAGAGAGTCAATTTGGAAATCGGAGGAATCGAGAGTGAACAGGACCGTAGGTGCGATTAGCGCAGCGTAATCGCACGCATGTTTTTATCGTCGCCAACGCAGGTTAAATATGCCTCCAGTTATGCTAGCCGCACCGGTAAACTCCCAAATCCATGTCCAATTATAGACGCGCCTATATTAATGGTGGAGCGTGGCTTTTTACGGTAAATCTCCTGCAAAGACATCAAAACGATTTACTTATCCGCAACATCGACCCATTAAGGCAGACTGTCAACAAAGTACGGACCAAATATCCGTTTCATATTGATGCTTGGGTTGTACTGCCTGACCACATACATTGTGTTTGGACATTACCGCCAAACGATACCGATTTCAGCAACCGGTGGCGGCTAATAAAAAGCGGATTTTCGAGGGCGATGCCGAACACGGAATATCGCTCCAAGGTACGGATTAAAAATGGCGAAAGGGGCATTTACCCACAGGGCACAAGTGGCAACGACATGACTGGGAACATCGCATCCGCGATGATTTGGATTACCAAAAGCATGTGGATTATGTGCATGTAAACCCATTAAAACAGGGTCATGTTGAGCGTGTAATTGACTGGCCTTATTCAACGTTTCACCGCTATGTGGCAAAAGGCATTTATCCCGCTAATTGGTGTGGCGATATTAATGCTGTCGTTGATGGCGATGATTGAATATGCGTGCGATTACGCTGCGCTAATCGCACCTACGGTCCTATCAATAGGCGGTTGTCGTGGCGCTCGGCCAGGTTCACCGTGAAAAACCATCTCGAACGATGCGGTTCGTGCCTCACCGGCATCCTACCTCGCTCAACATTTGCGTCATATCCCCTATTTTTAAATAAAAAATAGGGGATATGGCACACTTTTTCGTTATTAATTTTTTTCGGCTGTGACTAGAAAATCGTTGCTACGGCCAATTCGCTTTAATGCCAAAAATATTGTAATAAATTGATTTTTTAAACAAATATCCAAGGCGCACTCAAGAGTAAAACGCGACAGCAAATACATGGAATGTTTTTTGCTCAAAATTCAAATTGTCCGAGGACAGCCAAATCAGCAATCAACAGAACGAAGCAGGACAACGAGAATCATGATCAATAATCGGTATTATGCGTTCAAATCAAGTGTTTCAACCATGGACGGGCATTATCAATGACGACTGAATTAGTTGCCAATGATGCGCTGACCCAGCTTTATCGCGAGCATCATTCCTGGCTGCTCGGCTGGTTGCAGAAGCGGGCACAGTGCCGCTTGCAGGCCGAGGATCATGCCCACGATACATTCATGCGTGTTATCGCTTCAAACGGTGTTCACGACATACGCGAGCCGCGCGCCTACTTAATCACCATCGCCAAAGGCTTGCTCATTAATCATTGGCGCAAATCGGCGATAGAACAGGCCTATTTGGAGAGGATCGCCGCCTATCCCGAAGCCTTGATGCCATCGCCTGAAGAGAATGCGATTATCCTTGCAACGCTTCAAGAAATGGATGATCTGCTCAATCAACTGCCGACCAAGGTGCGCAAGGCATTTTTAATGGCACAATTGGATGGCCTGACCTATGTCGAAATTGGCAAGCAACTGGGCGTAACGGATCGCATGGTCAAAAAATACATGTCCAGCGCCATGCTCCATCTTCTGACCACGACATTTTAAAAAACCAAGTGTTGAATTCCGACCGCACAGACATTCATCCCGGCATTCTTGCGCAAGCCGCCGAGTGGTTTGCAGTATTAGGTTCAGGCCAAGTGTCCAAAACCGAAATTGAGCAATGGCAGGCATGGTTGAACGCCCACCCCGACCATCAGGCAGCGTGGTCAAAGGTCGAGTTTTTTACCCACAAATTGCAAAACCTGCCATCGCAGGCAGCCTCTGCCGCCCTTAATCAGCCCGACCTTTACCGGCGACGTACACTAAAAGCCTTGGCAATATTTGGCGCTATTGGCCTGTTCGGCTGGCAAATTTCCCAAGGCCGCTATTTACAGGCCTGGACAGCGGATTACCAAACGACGGTAGGCGCCACACAAACCATTACCCTGGCCGACGGCTCGAAAGTTACCCTGGATACCGACAGCGCCTTCAATGTGGAATACACACCTGACCTACGCAAACTGCAATTGGTATCCGGCGAAATCTACATCGAAACCGCGCCGGATAATGCCGGATTACATCGACCCTTTGTCGTCGATAGCCAGGAAGGCCGAGTTCGTGCGTTAGGCACGCGTTTCAGCGTCAGGCAACTACCCGGCAATAGCCAAGTAAGCGTATTTGCCGATGCCGTCGAGATTCAACCGAGCAAACTGGAATCAAACAAACTAACCCTGCATGCCGGACAAACCACGCGTTTCAATACGGAACAGATCGAGGCCGTAACCGCCATGCGTGCTGACCGTCCTACCTGGACGCAAGGCTTCCTGTTGGCCGACAACATGCCTCTCAGCGAATTTCTCCTGCAACTCAATCGCTATCAGCACGGCTATATCACCTGCGATCCCCGGATTGCCGCTCTGCGCATCGTCGGTGCCTTTCCGCTCAACGATACCGAGCGTGTTCTGGCCATGCTGGAAGAAACGCTGCCGGTCAGAATCTCAAACCCACTGCCGCTGTGGGTAAAAGTGTTGCCTCGTTAGGGCATTCATTTATACTAAAAAGGTATATACTAAGTCAGTATGTAATTTCCTAGGAGATATCCGATGTCGAAAGAAGCGGTCTTTACAATGAAACTGGAACCCGAGTTACGCGCCGAGTTTATGGCTGAAGCAGAAGCTGCTCATCGGCCGGCATCTCAAATAATGCGCGAATTAATGCGTCAGTTTATTCAGCACCAGCGTGAAGCAAGGGAATATGGCGAGTTTTTGCGCAATAAAGTCGAAACGGCCCGCGCGTCGATGCACGCTGGCATAGGCGCAACCAATGACAGCGTTGAAAGCGACTTTGCCGCACGCCGCGCTCAAGCTGAAGGCAAAATGTGAAGGTTTTTTGGACGCCGGAAGCCCAACAAGATCGTGAACAGATTTGGGACTTCATCGTGCTGGACAACCCGCAAGCAGCTATTCGCATGGATGAGCTTTTTAGCAATGCGGTAGCCAAGCTAGCCGATTTTCCTCAGCTAGGCCAATCAGGAAAAATCCCAGGAACCCGTGAGTTAATTCCACACGAAAGCTACCGGATAGTCTATGAGATCCAGCAGAAAACCGTATGGATCTTGGCTTTGATTCATACCGCGCGGCAATGGCCGCCAGTTCGCCATTGAACTGACAAGCCATTGCCTAACGTTTATAGCACCCCCATCCACTTTCAAAACCATTACCGCTCTGAATATCCGTGTTGCCTCGTTAAGGCGCACAATTTGACGCCATCCCTGCCGCGAATCAATCCGACAGTCTCGGACCAGGCGGCTCACACTTTTTTTGCCATTCTTCTGCTGAGCTATCAACTCTTTAAAACCAGGTTTACCGGCCAGTTAGCCAAGATTTCAGGCAAAAAATTGAAATTATTTTTCAAGCCAAACCAATAGGTTAAAAATTATTTAAAATTTTTTCCATTTTTGAGTTCCCCTTTTTCGTTTTCGATTGGCAATAGGGATGAGAGCAACATTTTTAAAAGGGAAAACACCATGTCAAAGCGAAAAAACAACCGGAGCCTCGGGCGACAATCGTCCCGCTTGCAGCAAACCATCAACGGCTTGCTATTGGCTTCTGCTTTGATCGTCGTACCTTCCGCCATGGCGGAAGGCAATGGCGATAACACCACCAAGCGCCATTACCACATCAGTAGCGGCTCGTTAAGCCATGCGCTCAGCCAGTTTGCCGGGAGCGCAGGCATCCTGTTATCGGCGGATGCCCGATTGACCGATGGTAAAAGCAGTCCGGGTTTGAATGGTGAATACACGGTGGAAGAAGGCTTCCAAAAGCTATTGGCGGGTAGTGGATTGGTTCGTGTTTTTACCGCGGGTAATGCGGTGACATTGAAAGTTGCAGAGCAACAAAGTCAAGCCAGTCCTGTGACTTTGCCGTCAATGATGGTGATGGGGGCTGCGGAGCTAGATGTGAATGATCCTTATAACAAAAGCTATACCGTGACCAACAGTTCTACTGCCACGAAAACTGACACGCCGCTAATAGAGACTCCGGTGTCAGTGCAAGTCGTGCCAAGGACAATAATGGACGACCAGAAAACGACACGGGTCAAAGACGCGTTGGAAAACGTCAGTGGCGTGCGGGCTCAGCCAACCTTAGGGTATGGCAACGGCTTTATCATTCGTGGATTTCTCAATAACAGGGTATACCGCAATGGCTTATTGACTAACGCCGATGGCTATCCATCTGAATTTGATGCCGGCAATTTGCAAAGCATCGATGTGCTCAAAGGGCCAGCGGCTGTTCTCTTTGGCCGTATCGAACCCGGTGGATTGGTTAATATCACCACAAAAAAGCCTTTGGATATGCCTTATTATTCGCTTGAACAACAGTTCGGCTCTTATGATTACTACCGTACCCAATGGGATGCAACGGGGGCTGTGACTGATGACAAGTCGTTGCTATATCGTTTCACCGGCGCCTATCAAAGCAATAATTCGTTCAGGGATTTTGTTTTTACCGATCGGGTTATGGTCAATCCCAGCATCACTTGGCGACCTACCGACAATACTGATCTGACGCTGAGTGTCGAAGGTTTAGATCAGGATTATCAGGTGGATTTCGGTATTCCCGCGATAGGCGCACGTCCCGCCCCTATACCCATAAGCCGCTCGCTTGACGATCCCAATAGTCCGGTGGATCACTTATCCCACGTGTTAGTCAGCACCGAGATAAATCATCGTTTTAATGATGATTGGGCGATACATAACCGTTTTCTTGCTGGCTTCAAAGACGATTTTTCCAGTTTTGTCAATCCAGCTCCTGCTTTTGGCCCCAGTGAGGAGGCATTACTTCAGAATGGAATTCTTAGGCGTAATGTTTTTGGTCATAAAGCTTATTCTGAAAACTATGCTACGAATCTCGATTTAACCGGAAAATTCCAGTTAGGATTTTCCAAGCACCAAGTTCTGGTGGGCTTTGACTATTTCAAGTCTACTAACAAATACCATTATTTTGGTGAATTCAACGATCCGAATCCAGCACTTGATATTGATATTTTTAATCCCGGGCCCAGCTATGGCATTGATTCTGCCCTTATTCAAGACACCTTGTCGCGCCCAGCTAATTGCTGTGCTGATTCCAATTTTGCGTTTTTCAATAACCAATGGTACGGCGTCTATTTCCAAGATCACATTACGCTCTGGGACAAGTTGCATATTTTAGGCGGTGGTCGTTACGATTGGGCAGAGTCAGGTTCTTCTTATACGATATCTTTTGATCTATCCGAAGCTACCCTGCCTTCCAATAAAGATGAAGGTTTTAGCCCTCGGGTCGGCATACTTTACCAACCCGTCGGATGGCTGGGGATTTATGGTAATTGGACGACCTCTTTCAGTGCCAATAATGCTCCGGCGGCTGACGGTTCGACCTTTGATCCACAAAAAGGCGAACAGTTTGAAGCCGGTTTAAAAACCCAGCTATTTGATGACCGGCTGCTGGCTACCTTGGCGTATTACCATTTGACTAAGGACAACATACTTGTGCCGGATAACACTACGGCTTTTCTTTTCGACATGATTTCCAATAAGCAACGCAGCCAAGGGATTGAATTAGACGTAACGGGGCAGATTACCGATCAAGTTAGTCTCATCGGTAGTTACGCCTTTACCGATGCAAAGGTGCTTGTCGATCATGACGGAGATACTGCCGGAAATAGAATGCCAAACGTGCCTGAACACGCAGGTAGCTTGTGGGTTAAATACGATGTCAACGGCTACGAGTCACAGGATGGCCTTAGCTTCGGCGTAGGTGGTGTCGCTGCTGGAGCACGGCAAGGCGATTTTGCCAACACCTTCCAATTACCGGGTTATGTCAGGATGGACGCTTTTGCAGCTTATAAAATGAAAGTAGGGGCAACCAAAGTCACTGCTCAGTTCAACATCCGTAATTTGTTGGATAAGACGTATTACGAATCGACCGACCCCGACTCTAATGTTACGCCAAGACTAGCCATTGCTCCCGGTGCGCCGTTGACGGCGATTGGGTCGATTAGGGTTGAATATTAGTGCTATAAGCAAAACCATGAAATTATTCGACTATAATTTACCGCAAGGCGAAGCTGTGAAAAGCTCCGATGCCAAACGAAACCGCCTGACAAAACTTAAAGCCCGCCGCAAGCATTGGCTGGACGTACACTTGTGGTTGGGTTTGGCGTTGGGTTTGTTTTTGTCCATTTTCGGCATTACCGGTAGCATCCTGGTTTTTCATGCCGAAATCAATGAACTGTTGAATCCGAATCTTTTGACAGTGAAAGCGCCCGAAGCTAACCCTGTTTACAAACCGTTGGCTGAGATTTTCCAGGCGGGTCAGGCAGCGATGCCCAAAAATGCCGTACATACCTTTACCAATTATCCCCGTAATAATGAAGCGGCTTTTAAACTGCATTTTTCCCTGCCATTGACGGGGAAACAGGAAGGCGTGATCGAAAGCTGGGAGGTCTATGTCAACCCTTATACCACGCAAATCGTTGGCAAACGCTTGATGGGTTCTTCCGACACCCCATTCCCAAAGACCTTTATAGGCTTTATTTTCGAGCTGCATTACGCCCTATTTTTGGGCGAAGATTCTGGTTATCTGATTGTCGGCATCATGGGCGCTTTGTTGATCATTTCTATACTGACCGGACTGATCGTCTGGTGGCCGCTGACCGGAAAATGGCGGCAGGCCGTCACGATCAAATTCAAGGCCAGCACTGAAAGGTTGAACTTCGATTTACATAAGACTTTCGGGTTTTATTCGGCAGTCGTGATTATCCCGGTACTGTTTTCCGGTATTTATATGAACATACCTCAGTATGTCGTACCTGTATTGGAGCTATTTTCGCCAGTGACTTATCGTTACTGGTTTAAGTCAAAGCCAACGCCCGAGAAATCTTCGATTACTATGGCGGATGCGGTAAACATTGCCGAAAAACGCTATCCCACAGGGCGAGCCGATTGGATTTATGGCGCGACCGAACCGACCGGGACTTATACCGTTTGTAAGGACGGCGTGGAAGAACCGGGCAGTTTGATACATCGGCGTTGCGTGGTGATCGACCGTTACAGCGGAACAATCCTTGATGTTGACGATCCTGCAATTGGCACGGCAGGCGAGGTATTTACGCATTGGCAATGGCCATTGCACTCAGGGCAAGCGTTTGGTATGACAGGGCGGATTTTGGTGTTTTTGTCAGGGCTGATTTGTCCAGTGTTGTTTGTCACCGGCGTGATCCGCTGGCTACAAAAGCGGCGAGCGGCAAAGCGGCAAAGCGGCATCAAGCTAAATGCCGCTCGCATTCCATGCTCTGATGCAAGACACGAATTACGCTGAACCGCATCGATCGAGTTATTCCCCAGCCATTGCCGGAAATAACTCGACCGCATCACTCCAATTTTCAGGATAAATCCCATGCGCGACATAGCTGTGAAAGCTGGAATAAGGCCATTCTTTAACGCATTTTACGTATCCATGCTTCACCGGATTCCAATGGATGTAATCGACGTGCTGTCGATAATCCGTTTCGTCACGGATAAAGCGCTCCCAAAACCGCCTTTGCCATAAGCCTCTTTCTCCCCGTTTTTTCCGGCTTCGGGAAATTCTCACCCTTTTTCGATGTGGGGGGAAAAATAAGCCTTGATTAAGGATTCGGTAATCAATAACTGTCTTATTTTAAACGGCGCCTGTGGGAGCGATGCCCTCATCGCGACTAAAGACGCCGCAAGTCGCGATGAGGGCATCGCTCCCACAGGAGATCATAAAAAATGACATCGGGATGTTATTTTTAGCCCGTAGGTGCGATTAGCGCAGCGTAATCGCACCTACGGTCCTCTCGTGCCCCGATTTCCGGTCCAGACGCAATCCTGCCGCCCTGCCCGCATGCCATAAAGCCTACTTGTTTCCCGTCTGATGAAATAATGCACTGTTTTCGGCAATGATCCGCTCTATCCGCGCTTCCACGCCGTCCAGTTCGTTGTCGTAAATGCTGGTCCGGTAAGCGTCGCCGTCGGCGCGGGCCGAAGACGTCAGCAGCGGCTCGCCCGCTTCGCTGATGTTGATGCGCGTCAGCGTGGACAGCCCCGGCTGCAGGGGATTGTCCTGCAAATCCTTGGGATCAAGGCCGATGCGCACCGGCACGCGTTCGGCGATGTGGATGAAGTTGCCGGTCGCGTTGTCGGTGGGCAGCAGTGCGAAGGTACTGCCGGTGCCGGGGTTCAGGCCCTCGACCGTGCCATGATAGACCAACTCGCTGCCGTAGGCATCGACCCTGATCTCGGCCGATTGCCCCGGACGGATTCCGGCAATCTGGGTTTCCAGAAAATTGGCCTCGATCCACAGATCTTCCAGCGGCACGATCGCCAGCAGCGTGGCGCCGGCCTTGACGTTATCGCCGACCTGGGCGCGGCGCTTGGCGACATAGCCCGATACCGGCGCAACCACGTTACGGCGATGGTAATCCAGAAAAGCGCGCCGCACACGGCTCTTGGCTTTGTCAACGGCCGGATGATGGTCGATCGCCACACCTTTCACCTGCGCCTCGACGCCGGCCTTTTCAGCACGGGTTTCCTGGATCGCGGCTTCCAGTTCGCGGATCTTGTCCCGCGTGTTCTGTACCTGCTGGTCCGAAACCGCGCCGTCCCGCGCGGCCACGATAAAGCGCTTGAGATCGTGCCGCACCTGTGTCAACGCCGCCTGCCTGGCGACAATACGCTGGCTCAGCGTGTCGATTTTCGCGGTCTGGGTGACGATGTCGCGCACGATCTGGCCCAGTTCCGCCTCCGCTTGTTGCAGGGCGATTTGGGCGATGTTGCCGTCGAGCCGGACCAGTACGTCGCCTTTTTTCACATGTTGGGTATTTTCGGCCAGAATCTCGACGACCGTCCCCTCGGTCTGGGCTTTCAGCGTGACCAGATGGCCGATAACGAAAGCGTCATCGGTAGCCACCCAGTTCCGGTTGGCGTACCAGTGATAGCCGAAATAGCCTAGGCTGGCCAGCAATATGATCAACGTAACCTGCTTCAGCCGGCGGTTACGCTGGCGCATGATTTCTTTGGGTCGAATAGTATTGTTCCGCATATCTGAATTTTAACGAGCCTTACGCCGGGTCAGCCACCGTCGGGTTCCCTGATGGCGAGGACGGACGCCCTTCAGTATGAACAAGGTGGTCAGCTTCAGCCGGCGATTCCGTCGGCGCATGATTTCTTTTGAATGACTATGATTTTGCATATCGGGTTTTAATGAGACTTGCCATCGACATAGCCGCCGCCCAGGGCCTTGATGACATGGACGGCCGCCTTGAAATGCTCGCCTTCCAGCACGGCCAGCCGGAAGCGCTGCTCGAATTCGGCGGCGCCCGCTTCCAGCAACTCGCTGCGGTCATTGAGACCCGTACGATTCAGCGTTTGCGCGAGTCGGCTGGTTTCGGCGATGGCCTCCACGGCCTGGCGCTGTTCGGCCAGGCGCGTGTCGATATCGCGCCAGCGGGTCAGGGAATCGGCCACTTCCTGGACCGCGTGCAGCAGGCTGCCGTTGTAACGTTCCACGGCGGCGTCATAGGCCGCTTCCTGGTAACTCAGATTGGCGCGCAGCCGGCCGCCCTCGAAAATCGGAAAATCGATCGAGGGACCGACCGCATAAGCCAGGCTGGAGCCCTGCAGCAATACGTCCGTCAGACTGACGCTGTGCAGACCGGCGAAACCGATCAGGTTGACGTCCGGGTAAAAGGCGGTTTCGGCGACCTTGATGTCCTGGGCCGCGGCCTCCGCATGCAGTCGCGCGGCCGTGACGTCCGGCCGGTGCGCCAGCAGGCGCAACGGCAAATCACGGGGCAGCGCCAACGGTTTGGGTAAAAACCCGCGTTCGGCCACAATGTCCCGCCCCCAGTCAGGTCCCTTGCCGGCCAGCGTGGCCAGCAGGTTCTTTTGCAGATCGACCTCGGCGCGAACGGCGGCTTCGATCTCGCGCGCCGCGCTCAGCAGCGTCTGCGCATACAGCAACGGCGCCGTGGAAACGAGGCCCGTATCCAGACGTACCTGCTCCAGTTTCAGCAGATTTTCACGATAAGCCACGACCTCCCTGGCAATACGCTGTTTTTCGCTGGCGGCCGCCAGATCGAAATAGCCGCGCGCGACCGCCACGGACAGCAACAGCCTGGCGTCGGCCAATTCGGCCTGGGCGGCCAGCGCCTCGCCGACGGCCGCTTCCAGGGCCGCCTTGTCCCGCCCCCAGAAGTCGATGTGATAGCGCAATACAAATGGGTTGATCACCAGTTTCCGGAAGTGTTCGCCGGCGAGCTTGGCCTCGGTGCTGTTGGCCGAGAAGCGCTGCGCGCTGAAGCTGACATTGGCGTCGACCGTCGGATAAAGTTCGGCCGCCTGGGCATCGACCATGGACTGGGATTGCCGCAGGCGCGCCGCCGCGGCCTTGAAATCCGGGTTGTCGGCCACGGCCGTCTCGATCAGACGATTCAGTTCCGCGCTGCCGAAAACCCGCCACCAGGTCTGTTCAGGCCACTGGCCGTCGGTCGTCAGCGCGTCATGCGCCGCCGACAGGGTCCGCTCCATGGACGGCAGGCTGATCATCTCGGCGCGCCGTGTTTCTTCCCCAAACCAGGCGCAGCCGGGCAGCATAGATAAAAAGACAGTAAACAGCATGCCGCGGCTTGCAGCGCGGCGCGGAAAAATAAACATATTACGGTTCCTCGGCGAGTAGTTCCTGAGCCCTGCGCCGCAGGGCCTGTTCCGGCGTGCGTTTGACAGGGCGCCTGGTCGGATAGGCAAACCAGACCAGAATCGCCAGGCCGACAAAAATGCAGCCGGCGATCCAGTAGGCATCGTTGACGGCACGAATGGCCGAATCGCGGGCCGCCAGTTTCGCGAACTTGATCAGGGCCGTGGACTCGGTGAAGCCGGCCTCGACCAGAATATTCAGCGACTGGTCATAACGCGGGTCAAAGACGGTATGCGTCTCAGCGAAGCGGGTCATGTGGAAGGGCGCCCGGCGGTAGAAAATAATGCCCTGCAGCGTAATGCCGATGGCGCCGGCCGCGATGCGCATGAGACTGGCCAGTTCCACGGCCCGCCACTGGCGTTCCGGCGGCAGCCCGTGCAGCAGCAGCGCCGTCAGCGGCACGAAAAAACTGCCCAGGCAGACGCCTTCCAGCAGTTTGGGCCAGAACAGCTGGTCATACGCATCGTGCACATCGAAGCGGCTCAGCCAGAAATAAGTCGCGGCAAAGCCCAGCAGATTAAAAAAGGCCAGCAGGCGGGCATCGAAGCGTTTGACGATTTCATGGAATACCCCGGCTACGGGTTTCGCGAAAATCGCCATCGGCAAAAATACCAGTCCCGCCAGCCAGGAGGAATAACCCAGCGACAGTTGAAGCTGTATGATCAACAGCGACAACAGCCCCTGAAAACACAGAAAGCCGGTAAACATGATCAAGACGCCGATCGTGAAATTCCGATGCGCGAATAAAGTCAGATCGACAAAAGGATGCTTGGTGTTCAATTCCCAGGTGACCCAGTACATCAAGGCAATGACGATGATGGCGATCAAGCCGGTCAGATAAGCTGAATTAAGCCAGTCCCAATCGTTGCCCTGATTCAGCAGGGTCTGAAAGCCGCCCAGAATAATCACCAGCAGCACAAAGCCGACCGTGTCGAAACGGCGCTGTATCGCCTGATAACCACGCTGGTACAACAGCGCCCCGACTATGCCGGCGATCGCCAGGGCAATCGGAATATTGAATATAAACAGCCAGCGCCAGCCCAGGTTGTCGGCGATCCAGCCGCCGATCGGCGGACCGAAGGTAAAAGGCGTCAGCGTGAACAGGCTCCAGACCCCGATACCCAGGGATTTGCGCTTGTCGGGATATTCCTTCAGGATCATGGATTGCCCCAGGGGCAGCGTCAGCCCGCCGGAAAACCCGAGCAGGATGCGGCCGGCCAGATAGCTGTACAGCGACGTGGCGTAGGCGCAGATCATCGAGGCCAGCGCGAACACGACGAAGGCCGCCACAAACGGCCGGTACTCGCCGACGCGCCGCGCCAGCCAGCTGCCCACCGGAAAGGCCAGAGCCAGCCCTATCATGTAATCGGTCTGGGTCCAGGTCGCGAAACTGGGCGGAATGCCCAGGCCGCCGGCCACGCGGGGCAGCATGGCGATATAGGCGCCGGCATTGAAAATGACGATAGCGTGCCCGACCCCCATGCAGAAGTTGAACAGGATAAAACGCCAGCCTCGCAGCCGTTTACTGAAGATGATCGCCATGAATCCCCGGTTTCTCCGTCTGTACAAGCGCACCGCCCTTCAAGTCGAGGGGCTGAAGATCCTCGGCATTGTTTCCGGCGGTGCTTAAGTATTGTATCGACAGATATCGATTCGATACAACAACTATATCCTCATGGTTTTTACAGTTCTGCTTCATAAGCGTTGTATCAGGCTTTGCTTCAGTCGTCATAAGGCCGTTCATTCTCCAGATCCTTGAGCCAAACGCGCCTGCGTCAGGCCTATTTCGCTGAAGCCTTGATCGATAAGCCGCGCGCCGGTTTCGGCGATCAAGCCCTTGAACGCTTTGCCTTCACGACTCAGCAAGGTTTGCGCGGAATCCTCGGCCGAGAACATTTTCTTGTCGGTTCTTGCGATTACACGCCCGCTTTTTGGATCGACCAGTTTGATCAAAACCTGCAGCGAGGTCTGCCCGGCAAAAATTTTGTAGGTTCCGATGCCGATCTCCAGCACGGCATCGGCTGATGCCACGCCGCTATAATCGACCGGCGATGTATTTTGCCTGTACCATTGCTGGATGGCCGCTTGCCAGTGACCGAGATAGGCGTTCCGATCGCCCGCCGCCATGGGCAGGCGATAATAGTCCTTGCTGGGAGTGGCGTTGATGCCGCCCGCATTCAGTTGCGAAGCCGCTTCCCGTGCCAGTTCCAGGGTCGGCGTCCAGTGCTCCTGTAAGGTTGCCGCGGCTTCCAGGCCCGCGCCGTGTCCCCGCGGCAATGTTGCGGCCGTTACAACGTCGCCGCCGCCGATCAAACCCGCGATCAATATACCGCCCGGGTTGCTGTAGATTTTTTCCTCCAGGAATGCCGGCAACACCATATTGTTAAAATGCCCGTACACCGGCATGCGGGTTTCGATCAGATCGGGCGTCACCTCGAGCGGCGGCGATTCCACCGGCACGACAACCACCGTGCGTATGTGATCGAGCTCGGCAACTGGCGGCTTTATTGTCGCCGCCATGCAGCCGCTTAATATGACCAGCAACATCGACAGCATGATAAAGACGCTGCCGGGGCTGTTAGCCAATACTTTTTCTGCGGTTTTGTTCACCAATTTAGAAGCCATTGTTCTTCTCCAGGCAGGATTGAGGAATTCTCTGTTCGAGAAACATTAGACATAATGCACACGGTAAAAAGCCGGTGAAGATGATTCCACAGGTATTGCAATATATATGCCATTTTATAAGTTATTGAATTTGTTGTATTGTTTTTATATTTAGATTGCAATGCTGTCATAATGACAGCAAAATTTTCAAAAAAGCGGTGTTGCCAGCCTGATTAGCCAGGGCGCCGAATGCCGCGGGATCTGCATTGCATACCCTTCAGGCGGGGCGGGGTTTGCCCCCGTCCTTAACAATCCTTCGAGATTTGCGTCCAATGGCGGGAGGCGCTTACTCAATTTCAATCGTTTCGGACGGAGCGGCATGCCCCGCCCGACTGAAGACGGCTTTGCACAACGCACGCAGTGTATATACTACGAAGGAAACAGGAGGAAGAGCGCGTAAACACCGGTTAAATAAAACTGGACATGACGATGTCTTATTGACACACTCAGTATCAAATTGACTACAAGCAACCTGAACAAATGACTCAATCCCTGGAATTTGAAACCATGGAAGAGGCGATTCGCGCGGTCGTGCTGAGCCTGACCGCGAACCTTTCCATGAAGGACCGTTACAGCGAATTCCTGAACATCTTCGCCAGAATCACCGGCAATCATGCCTGTGCCTTGCTGCGCTATCAGGACGGGGTGCTGATTCCGGTCGCCACCTTCGGCCTACTGCCGGAAGTCCAGGAACAGGCATTCCGGCCGGAACAGCATCCGCGCCTGGCCGCCATTATCCAGTCGCGCACCCCGGTCCGGTTCCCCGCCGACGATAACCGGCCCGATCCTTACGATACGATGCTGGCCAATGATCCCGGCGGCCAACTGGGCGTGCATGCCTGCGTCGGCTGCAGCCTTTATAACGAGAACACGCTGTTCGGCGTATTGTCGGCGGATGCCATGGAACCCGGCGCCTTCGATCATATCGATGACCAGGTGTTCCAGACTTTCGCTGCCCTCGCCACCGTGTCGCTGCGCTACGAAACCTATATCAGCACGCTGGAACGCCTGGCGAAACACCGGCAACTGGTGACCAGCGAACTGGTCAACGAGACCTTGCAGCGCAGCAACCAGGCCCTCGGCGAAAGCCCGGCCATGCAGAAGCTGAACCGCGAAATCGACATTGTCGCCGGAGCCGACCTGACTGTCCTGCTGATGGGGGAAACCGGCGTCGGCAAGGAAGTGGTGGCGCGCGTCATCCATGCCCGCTCGCCGAGAGCCGGCCAGCCCCTGGTTTATGTCAACTGCGCGGCGCTGCCCGAAGCGCTGGCCGAGAGCGAGCTGTTCGGGCATGTACGCGGCGCCTTCAGCGGCGCTAATGGCGATCGCGCCGGCAAGTTCGAACTCGCCAACGGCGGCACGCTGTTTCTGGATGAAGTCGGGGAACTGCCGCTTGCGATCCAGGCCAAGTTGCTGCGCGCGGTCCAGTTCGGGGAAATCCAGCGCCTGGGATCGGACAAAAGTCACCGCGCCGACGTCAGAATCATTGCCGCGACCAACCGGCATCTCGCCGGGGAAGTCAGGGACGGCCGGTTCCGGGCCGACCTTTACCACCGGCTCAGCGTGTACCCGCTGCATGTACCGCCGTTGCGCGAGCGGATCGACGATATCGCGATACTGGCCGGCTATTTCCTGACCCAGGCCCGGGCGCGCCTTGGCCTCGATCAGGTTCGCATGGCGCCGGCGGCCATCGAACGGCTCAGGACCTATCCGTGGCCCGGCAACGTCCGCGAACTGGAGCATGTCATCCTGCGGGCCGTCCTGCGCGCCTCGTCGATCCAGGGACGCTCGGTGATGCTTGAACCTTGCGACCTCGATATCACAGCCAGCAACGAAAAACCGATGAACGAGACAGTCAATAAAACCGCCGAGCTATCACTCACCCAGGCGGTCGATCACTTCCAGAGAGAACGCATTCTCGCCACCCTGGCCGAAGCCGGTCAAAACTGGTCGGAAGCGGCGCGCCGCCTGGGCCTGGACCGCGGCAACCTGCACCGTCTCGCCAGGCGGCTGGGGATAAAATAATTTATTGTGAATATTTGCCCGTGCCGTAGGGTACGCACTGCGGACCTGTTAAAATCTGCCAGCGCATCACGGCTTTTTAAAAAGGTACGCACTGCGTACCCTACGACTGATTTAAACCACGAAGGTCACGAAGAAAAAACGTCGTGCTTTCCTTAACCTTCGTGGTAAAACCTTTTTAACCTTAACCCGATCGGCCCCCATAGGAAAACGCCATTATGAACACCTCAACCCGAGTCAGAATCATATGCGCCCTGATCTTGCTGGTTTTTTCAGTGCTGGGCGTCGGCCCCATTCCGATTACCAGCACCATCGGCTTGTTTGTCGTTATTTTCCTGCCCGCCTGGTTCAAACAACTCATTGACGACCTGTATGCCGACAAGGAATAACGGTGATCGTCACGGCCTTGAACAAATGGCTGAAGCGGGCTTCAGCCGTATTCATCGGCCTGTTTGCGCTCTCGCAACTGGCTTACTGGCTGGCTTCCCGCCCTGCCCCTGCCGGAGCCGATCCGGGCAATTGCGCCGTGCTGGTGGCGGGGTTCCCCGCGAATCCTGACGGCAGCCTCCATCCGATGCAGCGCATGCGCGTGGAAGTCGGCGTATCGGCGTATCGGAACCAGGCCTGCGACAGGCTGATCGTATCGGGCGCGGCCGTCCATAACAGCCATGTCGAGGCCGAGATAATGGCCGCGTTCGCGCGCGAGCTCGGCGTTCCGCAGGATCAGCTGATCATCGAAGACCGGGCGCGCAATACCTGGCAGAACATCAGCTGCTCCCTGCATCACCTGGAAAACCATAAACGCATTATTATCGCCTCGGACAATCTGCACATGCACCGGGCAAAACGGTATCTGTGCCGCCAGAAAACCTCCTGGTGCGATCGCCTGCAAGTCGCCGGCGGTTACGTTCCGCTCAGCCAGATAGGCTGGACGGTGCCGCTTGCCATCAAGGAACTCCATGCCTGGATCCGCGACCTCGCGGTTTACGAACGGTCGGTCTCGGGCAATTCGCCTTCCTGTCCGGCCGATCGTTGAGACGTTAGAAAGATTCGTGATAGCATCCCGAAATTGTCGTGAATCGATACAATTTAAATAACGCAAGAGGACGTTTTAAAATGGCCGCAGTAATAAAAACAACCCATCCGGGCGCCTGCCCGCACGATTGCCCCGACACCTGTGCCATGGTGTTTGAAGTCGAGAACGGGAAACTGGCCGGCGTCACGGGCAATGCCGGGCACCCGATGACGCGCGGCGGCCTGTGCGTCAAATTAAAGGATTACGAAAAACGCCATTACCACCCCGAACGCGTACTGTATCCGCTGCGCCGCACCGGTCCCAAGGGCAGCAAACAGTTCGAGCGCATCAGCTGGGATGAAGCGCTAGCTGAAATCGTCAGCCGCTGGCAAGCCATCATTGCCGAATACGGCGCCGAGGCGATCATCCCCTACAGTTATCTGGGCCATCAGGGCCTTGTCCATGGCCTGAACGGCGGCGATGCCTTCTTCAACCGACTGGGCGCCACGGTTTGCGAACGCACGTTCTGCGGCGAAGGTTCGGCGACAGCCTGGCTGCTGACCAACGGCCCGAGCGGCGGACTGGACCCGGAAAGTTTCGTCCATGCCAAATACATCGTGATCTGGGCCTGCAACAGCGTCAGCACCAACCTGCATCACTGGCATTTTGTCGTGGAAGCGCGAAAGCGAGGCGCCAAGGTCGTGGTCATCGATGCCTATGCGTCGAAGACCGCCAAGCAGGCCGACTGGCATATCGCGCCCCGGCCCGGCACCGACGGCGCCCTGGCCATGGCCATGATCCACACCATCATCGAAGAAGGCCTGATCGACCGGGACTATGTCGCCAACTACACCGTCGGCTACGAGGAACTGGCTGAACGGGCCAGGACGCGCACGCCGGAATGGGCCGCCGAAATCACCGGCATCGCGGCCGAGGACATCCGGACGCTGGCGCGCGAATACGCGACCACGAAACCGGCCGCCATGCGCATCGGCGTCGCCCTCGAACGCCATTACGGCGGCGGCCAGACCATCCGCGCCGTCTGCTGCCTGCCGGCCCTGACCGGTGCCTGGCGCGATGTCGGCGGCGGCATCTACCAGATGCCGGTGTGGGAGCATCCCTACAAATTCGACCAGATCTGCCGCCCGGACCTCATCCCCAAGGGCACGCGCGTGGTCAACAATCTTCAGATCGGCCGCGCGCTGACCGGCGAACTGCCGCTGGACCCGCCGATCAAATCCATGATGTGCTGGAATTCCAACCCCGTGACCCAGGCGCCGGAGACCGACAAGATCGTCCAGGGGCTGCTGCGCGAGGATCTGTTCCTGGTCTCGGCCGAGCAT
This sequence comes from Methylobacter sp. BBA5.1, assembly GCF_000746145.1. Lineage (NCBI taxonomy): Bacteria > Pseudomonadati > Pseudomonadota > Gammaproteobacteria > Methylococcales > Methylococcaceae > Methylobacter > Methylobacter sp. BBA5.1. The sequence continues at coordinate 12,380 of NZ_JQKS01000017.1, read as the reverse complement.
TTCATCTCCGACACGGCCGCCTATGCCGACATCATCCTGCCGGCGTCAATGGGCGCCGAAATGGAGGACATCATTTTGTCCTGGGGTCATTTCTATCTGACCTACAATGCCAAGTGCGTGGAATCGCCCGGCGAAGCCGTGCCGAACAACGAAATCTTCCGGCGCCTGGCCGCGCGCCTGGGCTTTGAGGAGGAACAGTTCAAATGGTCCGACGCGGAATGTCTCGAACACTATATCGACTGGAATTCACCGGCCTGCGAGGGCATTGACCTGGCCTACCTGCGCAAGCACGGCTACGCGCGCCTGAAGATCGGCGCGCCCGATACGCGCGCGCCGCACAGAGAAGGCAATTTCCCGACGCCGTCAGGCAAGTGCGAATTCAAGTCCGAGTCCGCCGCCCGCGGCAATTTCGTGGCCGGACCTTTCCGGCAGATGTATGACAGCTTCCAGCCCGGCGAATCGCTCGATACCCTGCCCGACTACGTGCCGTCCCGGGAAACCGCCGCGACCAACCCGGAGCTGGCCAGAAAATACCCGTTGAATATTATTTCGCCGAAAAGCCACGGCTTTTTGAACTCCTGCTATGCCAACATGGAACAGAAAATCCGCGGCCAGGGCGAGCAGTTCGTACTGATCAATGCCGTGGATGCCGACGAGCGCGGCATCAAGGACGGCGACAAGGTTCGCGTCTTCAACGACCGGGGCGGCTTCGAGGGCGACGCCCGCATCACCGACGACGTCAATCCCGGCATCGTCGTCGCCACGCTGGGCTATTGGCGGCAATTGAACAAAGGCACGGTCAACATCATCAGCTCGGCCGAGTTCGTCAACATGGGCCATGCCCCGACGTTTTCGGATAACCTGGTGCAGGTGGAAGCCGTGGCGCATTAAATTCTGATGTTACGCACGGGCGGTTTCATCCCGTTTGCCGCGCCGAGCACCGGAGCTTTCGCCGAGACAAATCGGCAGGATAGCCGATTTGCATGCATCGCACCCAAAGGGCGAGGCACAGGGATGTGCCGAGTGAGCAGCCCGAAGGGGCGCTTCATGGATGAAGCGCGTTGCCAAAGGGACAGGAGTCCCTTTTGGCAACCCTCGGCGAAAGCGAGGAGCACAGGGAGCAAGCGGCAACGGGCGGCCTGCTGACTCGTGCCATCCAGGCACTCACGCTGCGCGTGCTTCGCATCCAAATCTGCTCCAGGCAGATTTGTCTTTGGTTACTTTCTTTTGGCCGCGCAAAGACAAATTCGCCAGGAGCGAATTTGGTCAGCTTTAGCTGACCCGAAGGGAGAAGCCCAAGGATGGGCTTCTCAGCGTAACTCGCCTTCGGGTGCGATAAACCCGATTCAAATAATCGTCGCGCTAGCGACACTTTATTAAATCAAACTAACTTCAACTGACCGCGTAACATCAGTTAAATTTATAGTAGACATGAACCGCGAAGAGCACGAAGTTCACGGAGAAAAGTCCTAGTAAAAAACCAGGGTCTTATGCGGCTTGCCTGTTCAACCGCCGAAACAAGCGGTATTAAAACCTGTGGGGGCGACTGAAGTCGCCCCCACAGGCGTGCGTCAGTCCCGAAATTTCTTGTTTCTGTGCTCCTCGCGGTTTAAATTCACAACATGCGAGACTTAGACAAAATCTTTGAGGCACTCTCAAAGTCGGCCTTCCGCCGCAAATTCCACCTCCAGGGCAAGGACCTCGTTTATCTGCGGACCAAAGGCCTGCCCACGATCATCGATCACGCCCGGGACTTCATCGCCAAACGCCTGGCCCCGGCCGTGATTGCCAATGACGGCAAACAAACCCCATTCCGGGGGCACCCCGTTTTTGTCGCCCAGCATGCGACCGCCTGCTGCTGCCGCGGCTGCCTGGAAAAATGGCACAGAATCCCGAAAGGCCGCCCCCTAACGCCGGAACAGGAAGCTTACATCATCAACGTACTTGAGCGCTGGCTTCGGGATGAAATGGAAAAGTCATCCTGAATCCGTCTGGCGGCCATTTTCATCCCACTCCCGCTCATAGTAGTCAGTCAATTTAATAGGCTCACGCAGTTTGCCTGTTCATCCGCCGAAACAAGCGGGTTTAAAACCTGTGGGGGCGACTGAAGTCGCCCCCACAGGCTTGCGTAAGTCCTGTTTAATTAATTATGACGGATAAATTGTAGGTGCGAATTCACTTGTGCCCTGCAAGGGTATTCGCACTATTCGCACTGTGCGGATACCCTGAAGGGCACAAGTACCCATAGGGCATAAATAAATCCGCACCTGCACCGGAAATCCATCCACGCACTTGAGGAAAATGTTTTATGCGCGTTCCTGAGCTGTTGCTCGTAGGTAATGGCGCGAATGGACAGTCAGTCAAAATGATGAATAATCGCATCAACCAGCGAATCCGGCGTCTTGCCGACAAATGAATTGACAAGAACTACAAGCCTGCGAGTATTTTGAAAAGGAGACGCCCATGTTCAATTTACTGTGTTCAGCCCGCATCCTGCTTATTGCCAGCCTGTTTTCTCAGACGATAAGCACCGGTTTCGGCGCCGAAGCTAGCGGCTGCAAACCCGGCAGCGGTTATGTTCTTTATGCCAACGATCACAGCCAGAGCGATGATTCCAGCAATCTTTACGTGCTTAACCTTTACCTGCGAAATACTGAGCTGGCCTATCCTCTGAACCTGGGCGAAACCGGCATCAGGGAAATGACCGATATCGCTTTTCTCCCCGATGGCAAACTATTCGGCGTGACATTCACCCGGCTGGTCGCCATCGATACCGTTACCAGACAAGGCGAGTTTGTCGGCGACATTATCGGCGAGGCGTATTTGAGCGAGGAGCGCTGGATCAATGCCCTGGCGGCAAGTGTCGACGGCCAGTTATACGCCGCGACGCGGGATGGCGAGCTGCTCACGATTGATACTGAAACCGGACAAGGCAACAAAGTGGGCGTTTACGGGAATGACCTGGGCTCATCGGGCGACCTGGTTTTCCTGCCGAACGGAACCTTGTACGGCACCGCCAGGCAGCTCAATACGCTTGAGGAAGCGACCGACTTGCTGATCCGGATCGATCCGCATTCGGGTCAGGCCGAGATCATCGGCGATATCGGCTTCAAACAAGTATTCAGCCTGGCGGTCGGTCCCCGGGATGAACTTTTAGGCGTCGCGGACGGGAACGGCCAGCCCCTGCTGATCAAAATCAACAAACACAATGGCAAAGGCAGGCTCATTGCGCCCCTACCCGATACCGACGGCATGTGGGGCATGATCGCGCGCGATCTGTGCGCTGATCATCGATGAAAACTTCAGCAAGAGAGAAACCGCAATGGTCTTGATCGAAGCCGAAAGCGTGCAATACGAATTAGCCTGAATATTTCACCACGAAGGACACGAAGCACACGAAGGCTTAGCAATTCAATTACTTGCAAATATTTCATAATGAGTTCATGAAGTTATCGGTGAGCATTAATAATGCCATGATGGCGGCGGAAGCGTTTACCGGCTATGAGCCAATTTCATCCGCCCTGCTGCATTCGGAGCTCTTTCGCTGATCTTTATATCTTTAAGCAGCATCGAATATTGAACCTGAGCAATAAAAACCCTGTCTCTTATAGTGCGGTTTTAAGATACGGTGTCTTTCATTTGGTTTTAACTTAACGTGAAGTGCGACTATGAAACATTACTCCTTATTGATTGTTGGACTTGTGCTTTTTTCTGCAACAGCGCCAGCCCTTGAAAAAGCCAGCCCTATCCAGATGGCTGAAGTGAATCAACGCCAGAAGCAACTGGTGCCCTATTCCCCTGACAAAACCCTACAGACGTTTACCAAAACCGTTCATGGCGGCGTACAGCATGTTGTCGCCAAGTCGGCGGACGATACCCGCGAAATCAAATCGATCCAGGCCTATTTGCAAAAACTGGCCAATGACTTCAGAAAGGGCGATTTTTCCGTGACGGAACAAATGCACGGCCCCGATATGCCAGGTCTCGCCCTATTAAAAAAGGCGGACACCGACGACATACAATTTAAATATGAAGCCTTGGAGAACGGTGCTCAGATTCATTATTCCACTGAATATCCCCAGTATGTCCAGGCGCTCCACGAATGGTTCGATGCCCAGATAAGCGAGCACGGCAACGATGTCGTACCGGAACACATCCAGCACCATTCAACGCCGGCGGAATAATTTGCAGCCGTTTTAAACAATCCTGACCGGCTGAGTAACAAACTGCCGGCCAGGATTGTTTGGCAATCTTGGCGCGCAGCCGGTAAATTCTGGCCGATAACGAAGAACAAGGTTTTATTGGTGCTTGACGGTAATCATCCTATAAACTAGCGGACCTGGATAATTACCTGAATCAAGCAGATGAACCAAACAAATAGAACAAACGCCCTGATCCTGGGGTTATCGTTTTTTTTGGGCCTGACCGCGCTCGGATACCTTCTGGGCCAGGCCGCCATCGATTTTAAGGAATATGAACGCAGCGTTACCGTTAAAGGGTTATCCGAGCGGGAACTGCCAGCGGATGTCGTGATTTGGCCAATCGTTTTCACCGAGAGCGGCAACGACCTCAGCGCCCTGTATAACTCGATCGAAGCCGCGAAAAAAAGCATCGAGGAATTTCTGGTGTCCAAGGGCATCACGGCGGCCGAGATATCCCATTCCCTGCCCTCGATTACCGACAAATCGGCCCAGCAATACGGTAACGGCCAAAAGGCCGAGTTCCGGTATGCGGCTATCCAGACGGTCACGGTCTATTCATCGAATGTTTCCACCGTCCGTCAAGCCATGAATGAACTGTCCGAACTAGGCAAACGCGGCATCGCCTTTACCGGCGAGGGCTATCAAAACCAGACCGAATATCTTTTCACCGATCTGAATAAAATCAAGCCGGAAATGATCCAGGAAACCACGACGAAGGCGAGAGAAGTGGCGCTCAAATTCGCTGAAGACTCCAACAGCAGGCTGGGCAAGATAAAAAAAGCCTCCCAGGGACAGTTCTCCATAGAGCCTAGAGACAAAAACAATCCGCATATCAAGAAAATCCGAGTGGTATCCACCGTGGAGTATTACTTGTCCGATTAAGCCGCCTTCCGACGCGGCCTCAAGTGCCGCGGTCATTGTCGGCGATGGAACGCTATTGCATCGTCGACAGTCATTGGGACATACAGGATAAGGAGCCAAACATGAAACAAAGCGTCGACCCATCGCTGGCGTTCTCCCTGATCCGGGATGACCTGCCGTTTCGGCTCCAGCGCCGCGTGGGGCTGATTCCCGAACAGGGATTGGGCATCATGCGGCGGGTGGTGTTTTTCACCGTGCTCACTTGGCTGCCGATCGTCATTTGGGCTTTGCTGACTGACCGGATACTGTCCGGCACCGTGGATGATCCGCTGCTGCGGCACTTCGGTGTGCATGTGCGTTTTCTGCTCGCCGTACCGCTGTTCATAGCGGGCGAAGGCATAGCACACCAGACGAGCACGATGCTGATTCCCTATTTTCTGAGCTCCGGCGTGGTGCCGGCCGCCCAGAAACAGAATTTCGCCGACATCATCGGGGATCTGACCCGCCTGCGCGACAGCTCCCTGCCCTGGCTTGCGATCATCGCGCTCATCGTTATCTGGACCGCCTTGGACACGGCCGCCGGCGGATTTGAATTCGAACATGAAGTCAACTGGGCCGCCATCGGCGACCATCTCGGATTTGGCGGCTGGTGGTTCATCTATGTAAGCCGCCCTGTTTTCGTCGCCTTCCTGGCGGCCTGGCTTTGGCGCCTGTTCCTGATATTCGTGCTGCTTAAACGCATCGCCCGGCTCGACCTCGACATCGTGCCCACCCATCCGGACAGTGCCGGCGGCCTGGGTTTCCTGGAACACTTGCCGAAGGCGTTCAGCCTGTTCGCCTTCGCCGTTTCGGCCGTGCTGTCGTCGCGCCTGGCTCATCAGGTCCTGTATCACGGAGCCGACGTTCAGTCCTTAAAGACCCTGCTCACGGTTTTTCTGATCGCTCTCGTCGGCATTTGCCTGGCACCGCTGCTGATGTTTTTCCGGCCGCTTGTTATCGCCAGGCGCCGCGCCTTGCTGGAATACGGCATCCTGGTCGGTGACCACGGGCGCCTGGTGCGCCGGCGCTGGATTCTGGGCGAAACTGAAGTTGACGATTCGATTCTGCAGGCGCCGGAACTCGGGCCGGTAGCCGACACTCTGTCCCTTTATCAGGCGGTCAGGAAGATGCGCCTGGTACCGATAGGCAAGACCTCATTGTTCGTCATCGCGATCCCGGCCCTGATTCCCATCATCGCCTTGTTCTCCATCCAGATCCCGATCAAGGACGTGCTGATGAGGATCATCGCCACCCTCCTCTAACAGACTATAACCGGGCATGAATCAGGCGGCGTTGGCGCCAATTACCCGGAACAATGACGGGCTTGGAAATCATTCAAATGAATTATGCATCGGAAAAAAATATCAAATTTGCATGATCAACCATAGAGAGGATAAAGCTGATGGATACGAATCGCTATACACGCGGCCAGGAAACACTCTCAAGCATTCATGGGTCTATCGGCGAAGGCGTTATGGATGCACTTAAGGATATTGCGCCCGACCTGGCGCGCTATATCATCGAATTTCCCTACGGCGACATTTATTCACGCGGTGTTCTGTCGCTTAAAGAACGTGAAATAGCTACCATTGCATCGCTTACGACGCTGGGTAATGCAACTACTGAATTAAGGGCGCATATTCAAGGCGGACTCAATGTCGGGTGCAGTCGCGGGGAGATTGTCGAAGTAATCCTGCAAATGGCCGTTTTTGCTGGATTTCCTGCCGCCATCAATGCCATTCTGGTAGCCAAGGACGTTTTCGTGGAGCTCGATAAAAAACAGGCCGCCTCAAATAACAAAACCAATTAAATAACCGATGTTTCCGACCAACCGGGCCTTCCGCAAATGCGACTTGACAGCATTTGCGGAAGGCGGCCAGAAATTGCCCGAAGGCCTGGAAAGGCTCTCATCGGGCTATTTGAACAACAAGGTTATTTCATCGTCGGCCTAATGTAACCGCTATCCAATTTTCTATTGGAATCTTGAGCATATTGAGCCGCCCTATTAGCCGCGGCTTCCGCGGCTTCGGCACTTGCCGTCGCCTCAGCCGCCGAAGCTTGCGCGCTGGCCGCATCGGATGATATCTGAGAAATTTTAGAATTCAAGTCATCGATTTGCGACTGTATATTGCCAGTAGTCGAGCAAGCCGCAATCATACTGAAAACCAGGGTAAGCATTGATAATTTTATTATTTTTTTCATACATTTCCCCTTACTGAAGATTAACGTTAATAAAATTTTATCTATTAAACAGTTTTAATGTTTTCCTCGTTCAGCGCCTGTCTTTACCAATTTCTCTCGTCAATAGCATTTAAAAACAATAAACCAATGATTTTAATGCTTTTTTTTGGCAAACATTGGATAAGCTTAATTCAACAAAGTTTCATCCAATAACCCGATTATGCTTAATCTGAGTTATTTAAATACACTTTTATTTTGAAAACTTAATGCGGGCTTGCCCAAAGGATTTCAGGATATTTTATAAACTGATGTTACGCATGGGCCGTTTTTATCCTGCCTGCCGCGCTGGCGATAGGTTGTTAAACCGATCTTTATTCAACTGACAGTGACCTCATCGCCTGAATGTTCATGCACGCGTAGGTGCGAATTTATTCGCACTAAACTGAATAGCAAGCGTTTCGGGTCGAATGAATTCGACCCTACAGTTGAATTCAAATAACCACCGCGCTGGAGGTACTTTGTTAAACCTGTCTTAATTCAACTAATGCGTAACATCAGTTATAAAGTAATAATATATTCCATAAAATACTATCCCTATCGCCACTAAACATCAGACAAGTATCAAGGATAATTTCACTGATTAAGGCTATTGATGCGGATTGTCGTTGCAATCCTTTTTTCGGGATCAAACGGCAAACCTCACCTGATAGCATTTACCGACAAGCGTTTAATCCCGCCCTGTTTGACAAAGTGAAACAGCGGCGCGCCCGCTGCTGGACTCAGTGTTTCCGATCGCTTTTTCAGCCATCATTATCACAATCTGCCGACATCAAGGGGATGAGGATAATTCGCCGATACACTTTCTCATGGTATTTGCCCAGATGATTCAGCGCTTTATCGAAAGAAATTAACTGGTTGCTCCTGAACCAGGCTGGCTGCTATTCATAACCGGCCCCATTCTCGGGAAAGAACTCCGGCGGGGTCTTCTGCCAGCGGTAGCCGTAGCGAGCCAGGTTGTAGCCGGTATCGAACAAGACGTTCATCACCTGCTTGTTGAATTCATCGCTCCGGTTCGTATCCAGTTCATCGGGAATATGGGCCAAATTGAAATCGAGCCCGTCCCGTTGGGTGATGACGTAAATGCGGTAGATATCTCCGACGCCCTGGGCCTTGATGAGCGAAGCGACAGAGCGTGGGGCGATGGAACGCATAACCGGCTTCACGGCAAGCCAATTGGATTTGATTCGCGTGTTGCGGATAACGAAGACCCGCGGTTTTCGGAGGGGCTGGTCATATCCCAATATTTTCCTGCCAGCCGGCAAGTTCAACATAGGACCGTAGAGAAACACCTGATTGGTCACGCCTCCGTCGACATGCATTTCGTCATAGCTATTCCCACCGGCTTCGACCGGAATATAAACCGGCGGAAAAGCTACCGGCACAGCGGCGGATGCAATCATGATCTTACGGAACAGTTCGAGCGCATCAGAACGGCCCGACGCCGCGATGGCGCCCATGTTCCAGATCACGGGACGCTGGGCGTCGAGGGCGGTAGTGCCGATATAGAGCCGCCGCCCCTTGAGATGCTCGGCGGCGATGTCCTTGAGCATCTTCTCGTCGATATATTCCGTGGTGAGCTTGGCGAGAGGATCATTCAGAGCGATGGCGTCCGTCTGCACCATACCGAAGAAGGATTTCAGCTTGAAAATGTCCTTCGAAGAAATAGTCGTGTACACCTTCTTCAACTTATCGTCATAGGCCGGCCCTAAAAACGCGAACGGCGCGGTCAATGCCCCCGTGCTGATGCCGGTAACCAGCTTAAAGCTCGGGCGGTTGCCGGTGGCAGACCAGCCACACAGCATTCCCGCACCGAAAGCGCCATCCCCGCCGCCGCCTGAGATCGCCAGGATGTCGACAGTTTCGCCCTCCCGGAACAGGCCGCTTCGCTGTTCCTGACGTAAGGATTCGATCAAGTCCTTCTGGAATACCGGGCTGAATTCATCGCCCCAGGCCCGCACTTCCGGCATGCCCGGCATCCGGACCAGCGCCTCGACCTGCTGCGGCGGCGGAGAATGGGGCCGGAGGGCCGCGCAGCCGGACAATGTCATAATCAAGACCCAATGCACCGGTAAAGCAATCAATTTGATCATTGCAAAACTCCTTAAAATCCAGTGCCACCGATAGCATGACAGTCTTGCTTCAATACTTCGGCACCAATGCCTTGAATCAACCACGTCGACCTTTACCAATAGCCTGTCAGCCCGATGAACGGCCCGTTTATGGTGACGTTGGTTTCAATGAGACGTTTTTTCAAGTCCAGGCGCAGAGCTCTATAGCCCGCTTCCAACGAGGCAGGTACACCGAACAAAGTGGTGCGATAGCCGATCATGCCCATTACGGAGCCAGCGAATTCGATGTCGTCCACGCCAAAGCCGCCGCCGTTGCCGTCCACCAGCACGAACCATTCCGGGCTGAATTCCACCGTGAACCGCCCGCCGATGAGCGGACTGGTGAGGCTCTCGCTGGACGAGGCTTTGCCTACACCCCTGAACTCAACCTGGTTGTCCAGCCAGATGGTCCGCCCGCCTGCATAGACTTCGAGCCCATTGGACCGCGTCTTTTCCGTCCAGCGCCCGACTTGTTCCGCCGCCGGCGCGCCGAACAGCCGGTACATGACCCCGTACTCCATGACTCCCAGTTGGCTCGACAAGCCCTTGCTGATTCCCTGGTCGAATCTGGGCTCAAAATCCAGATCCATGTAATTGCCATCCACATACAACCCCAGCCGTTCGTAATGGGCTTCGAGCCTGCCCATAAAAGCCAGCGGGAAGTTCCTTAGCTCTTCGGCAATATCGATAAAGCTGGTATCGACCGACTTGCTAAACCGGCCTGCGGAGAAGTCGCCGTCCACGCCGGGCAGCCAGCCGTACAGCGTGAGATTGAAAGCCCAGGGATTTTTGACGGCGCCCTCCTCAGCAGCCTCGGACGTCGCCGCCAAGGCTGCTGCGAGCATTATCAGGGTTTTGAAAAACGTGAAAAAACAGGTTTTTATAGTCATGGAAGGTGTCCTTTTTTCGAATGGTCTTGTTTTCCTGGGCTGTCAGGCTACGGAGCGATAAATGAGCATCAGTCATCCGGTTAGATCCAACCCTGTTCTCTGAATTTCATCCTCAGTTGATCGGCGATTTCACTGGCGGTCGCTTGAGCGGCGTCCTTGATCGTCGGCGGGTCTTTCCTTTCTCTTTTTAAGTTCGACGTGCCGCCCGTGACAAGATCAAGAGGACTTCCGGTCGCGGCAAGGGTTGTAAAATCTGCCAGACTATACGGTACCTTCTCGCTCCCGGCCCCGGTCAGTCCCGTTTCAAGCCGGCGCTGCCCCTGATCCGCCCCCAGATAGCCTTCGACTATTGTTCTCAGATCAGCCGTCTCAGAGCTGAACCCAACCAGCATACGCTCGCCGGCGCTGTCCTGATCGATGGAAACGAAGTACCCCCTGATCACCAGGTCACCGGGCTGCGGCGCCAGTTGGCTCCCAGCCCGTACGGCAGGCAGTCCCATATTCTGGATCTCCGCCACCAGATTCAGTGCAACTTGAGCGCCCAATGTACGGCCTGTCTCGATCTGCCCAGCCGTTTGCGGCACCAGGTACCCAGCGATTCGGCCGGCGAGATCGGATTCGGGCGGGACATCGGTGGACGTCGCGGCAAAGTCATGAACAATGATGCGGTCGGGCCGGTCGATCTCTTCGCCCATGTACGGCTGGCGTGCAGCCACAGGGAGGCCGGATGCGCATCCGACCAGAACGGTCAGGGCAAATAAACTTGGCACAGTAAGGTTAAGCCGTCTCATGACAATCCTCCAGTGACAGATTAAATGCAATGAACTGAAAAAAGGGCTAGGGACATTGCCCCGGCCCGATCACAGGGTTATAGGACCTACGCATGCCTGTGGGGGCGACTTCGCCTACTGTTGGTAGGCGCCTATGTCCAAGCGACAAGTCGCCCCCACATTTTTAAAACGGCTTTAGATCGCCCAATCCTACTTTCTACCGGTAGCAGAAGCGCTAAATACGCAGGTCCAGAGGTATAAATTTCAATTCGTTTCTGCAGAGGGTAATTCCTTCCCGCTCGGGTTATCTAGCGTGGCTCTGGCACGGGCACATAAATGACGCCGCTGTTGCTATAAGCCTGGGTATACCAGGTGGAGCCGCACTGATAATAAGTCACACCGACAACAACCTTGGTGGTGGCAGCGCAAGGCAGACTCGCATAGCCCGAGGGCGGAGGGGCGGTCTGGACCACTATCGTGGATGGCTCGGCATACTGCTCCGATGATTCGCCCGCCGCATAGCCGCCGACAGCGCCCAGCGCCGCCGCGCCGATCGCCACGGCCGCGACTTCGCCGTCGTCCCAGTCGTCATGGTCATAGTAATAGCCTGACGGCGGATAATAGCCTGAAGGTGGATAGTAACCACGAGGATAAGACTGCGCGGCTTGTTGCCGTCTGTCCTGCGCCTGTTGCTGCTGAGCTTGACGGCTCTGCTGTGCCTCTTGTCCGTATTGCTGGCGGCTCTGTTGCGCTTGTTGTCCATATTGTTGCCGGCTTTGCTGCGTCTGTTGTCCGTATTGTTGCCGGCTCTGCTGCAATTGCTGCCTGTCGTATTGCGGGGGGCTCTGCTGTAATTGCTGCCGTCTCTGTTGCGCTGAGCCGGCGTAAGCCTGGCGGGATGCAGCGCCTGTCCTGCCGCCCTGATAGCTTGAACCGCGCGACGCGAAGCTGCCGCTAGCCGCCGCCCCGCTTCGGGAGAAACCGCCCCCTCCAGCCCGGGCAACGCCTCCGCCGCCACGACCACGGGCGACAGCATCATCCACGGACCCTATCAGTAAAATGATGGTGGCCATAGCAACTGCAACGAATATTGAAGGTCTGATGTTCATTTCTGTCCTCCGGTTTGTTCCGGGGCCGCTCCTTTCTGAAGCGCGACCTGGGGTAACTGCGCAAGAAAGGGATTGAAACCTCGCTAGTACTCAGTCAACCTTGTTCTGACGAGTAAAATTTGCAGAGCATTCATAGCGTGCGAATAGTGCGAATGAATTC